>DASQBH010001290.1:0-4759 GCA_035635315.1 Longimicrobium sp. | reverse complement strand
CGAGATCGAGGACGCCGGCATCCAGTCGGTCAAGATCCGCTCCGTGCTCACCTGCGAGAGCCGCCGCGGGCTGTGCGTAAAGTGCTACGGCCGCAACCTGGCCACCATGGGGATCGTGGACCCGGGCGAGGCGGTGGGCATCCTGGCCGCGCAGAGCATCGGCGAGCCGGGCACGCAGCTCACGCTGCGCACCTTCCACATCGGCGGCACGGCGGCGCGCATCGCGGCGACGACGGGGCGCAAGAGCAAGGTGGAGGGCGTTGCCCAGTTCGAGCGCATCACCACGGTGACCACGCCCGACGGCTCGCGCATCGTCACCAGCCGCGAAGGCGAGATCATCATGCGGACGCCCGAGGGGGCCATCCGCAGCCGGCTGGCGGTGCCGTACGGCGCCACCATCTCGGTGGAGGACGCGCAGAAGGTGGCTGTGGGCGACACGCTGTTCGCGTGGGACCCGTACAGCGAGCCGATCGTGGCCGACTTCGGCGGCACCCTGCGCTTCATCGACATCGTCGAGGACCAGTCGGTGCGCGAGGAGCTGGACGAGAGCACCGGCCGGCGGCAGATGGTGATCATCGAGGACCGCAGCAAGAAGCTGCACCCCATGATCGAGATCATCGACGCCAACGGGGTAAAGGTGCGCGAGTTCATCGTGCCCGTGGGCGCGCAGCTCACGGTGCGCGACGGCGAGGTGGTGCAGCCGGGCGCCGCGCTGGCCAAGCTGGCCCGCGAGGCGTACAAGACGCGCGACATCACCGGCGGTCTGCCGCGCATCGCCGAGCTGTTCGAGGCGCGCAAGCCCAAGGACCCCTCGGTCATCACCGAGGTGGACGGCACCGTTCGCTTCGGCGACATCAAGCGCGGCAAGCGCGAGGTGATCGTGATCCCCGAGACGGGGAACGAGCGGGTGTACGAGGTGGCGGTCGGCAAGCACCTGCGCGTGCACGAGGGCGACTACGTGCGCGCCGGCGACCGTCTGTCCGAGGGCCCGGTGAACCCGCACGACATCCTGCGGATCAAGGGGCCGCAGGCGGTGCAGGAGTACCTGCTGAACGAGGTTCAGGAGGTGTACCGGCTGCAGGGCGTTAAGATCAACGACAAGCACATCGGCGTGATCGTGCGCCAGATGCTGCAGAAGGTGCGCGTTCTGGAGCCCGGCACCACCGAGTTCCTGGAGGGCGAGACGGTGGACCGCACCGAGTACATGGACGCCAACGCCAAGCACCTGGCGGGGGGCGGCACGCCGGCCACCAGCGAGCCGCTGCTGCTGGGCATCACCAAGGCGTCGCTGACCACGCAGTCCTTCATCTCCGCGGCCTCTTTCCAGGAGACCACGCGGGTGCTGACCGACGCCGCCATCCGCGGCGCGCGCGACGACCTGCAGGGGCTGAAGGAGAACATCATCATCGGGCACCTGATCCCGGCGGGCACCGGCATCTACCGGTACAACGACGTGGCGTTCGGGCCCGAGGCCGAAGCGGCGGCCGCGGTGGAAGCCGCGACGCCGGAGCTGGCCGCCGTCAGCGAGGTGGCGACGGTCGAGGCGTAAGCCCGCTGGGGGTTTCGCCGGACACTTCGGTTCGCAGGACAAACGGAACGGCCCCGGGCAGCGATGCCCGGGGCCGTTTTTCTTTGTGCGCGTGCGAACGCGGATGCAAGGGGGTGATCGGCGCCATGTCCCAGTTCCGCTGGAGGCTTGCGTCCGCACGGCGGGAGTGCACACGATTCCCGGATTTCCAGAGATGCGGTGCGGGTGCCGGAGCCGGCCTGCGGAACCGGTGCGCCGAAGACGAACGGGAGATGACAGAGATCCTGTGACGGTAAAACAGCTTGCCGCGCTGTACGGCCGATACCTGCGGGACGCCCTTCCCGGGACCGCGGTTCGCCGGTCGCTGGTGTATCTGCACCCCGTGGGTGACCTGCTGCGGGGATGCCATTTCGAGAGCTCGGGGCCCGGCGGCACCCGCTTTGTGGTACACGCGTTCGTCCAGCCGCTCTACGTCCCCTTTCCCTCGGTGGACCTTACCTGCGGTACGCGGCTCGGACCGGGCCGGGAGCGGTGGTTCGATCTTGCGTCGGAGCCGGAGGAGCGCGTCATGGCCGAAGTGCTGCGGCTGATCCGGACGCAGGCGATGCCGCTCTTCCAGCGGTTCGCGGAGCCCGCCCACTTTGCCCGGCACGGTGAGGAACTGGTCTCCAACACAAAAGCGCCGGACTTCGTGCAGGCGGTGGCGTATTCGCACCTGCTTGCGGGCGAGTATGTCCGTGCCGCGGCGCAGCTGGCCGGAATGCTGGCCTCCCTGCAGGCGCGGCCCGACCTGCGCCCGTTCGAGCGCGAGATGTTGCGGCGCAACCAGCAGCTGGAGGCCACCCTGCGCGACCGCCCCGCGGACGCGGTCGCGGACCTGCGGCAGTGGCGGCGTGAAACGCTGCGCGGGATCGGGCTGGAAGACGAATACGGCCCCGCCCGGTGACACCCGCGTCCCGTGGAGGCATGCTGAACGGCCCCGGGCAGCGATGCCCTGGGGCCGTTTGTCGCTGCGCGTCCCCGGAGGATCAGCGGCTGCCGCCGGGGTTGTTCTGGTTTGGCTGTCCTCCGGAGCCTCGCTCTTTCCGCCTGCTTCCGAACGTGGGTGCTCATGGCGGGCCCAAAGAATGCGCTCCGAATGGTGTCTGGACTGTCCAGTGGATTCCGGTTAGATTGTGGAGACCGTACTGCTTCCGCACTGAACGTGAGACGTCCGATGAGCACAAGGGCCGAGGAGATCACGACGGGCTGGGAACCGGTGCCGCCGGGTCATCCGGATCGCGCCGCGTTCGAGGCGAAGATGCGCGAACTGGGCGTGCGGCCTGCTACGAACTGGGAGCCGCGGCCGGACCGCAAGCTGTTCCGGCGGCCCGGCTGGGGAGCCTGGCTGCGCGCACGCCTGGGACTCTGAGCCTTGATCTTCGTCGACTCCAGCGCGCTGGCCAAGGCCTACCTCGACGAGGATGGCTCCGGCGTGGTGCGCGGCGCACTCGACCGGTTTCCGGGACGGCTCTTCATCTCCGAGTTCGTTGCGCTGGAGGTGCTGACGACGCTTCGAACCGCGTTCAGGGACGCGGGCAGAGCGAAGTGGAGTGATGTGGTCGCCGAGTTCTGGGCAGATTACGAGGCCACGTTCAACGTCGTGGAGATTGGATCGGACGTCGTGGATCGGGCGATGGGTCTGGCGGAAAGCTACCGGACGGCTCGCGCCCGTTCCATGGATCTCCTGCACCTGGCAACGGCGCTCCACCTGCAGGGACCCCGCCCGCCGACGCAGCTGACCATCGTCACGTCTGACCACGATCTCGCTGACCTCGCGAAGACCTGCGGGCTGCGGACGTTCGATCCCAGCCGCGAACCGCTGGCGGCGCTTCCGCGCGCGTAGCCGCGGCAACTCCCTCCTTCGATCCTCTCTCCATACATCGAAACGTTGACAGGCGAGCACATGTGCTGAATATTCCGCATGTGCTGATTTATCAGCACGTTTCTCACCTCGCACGCACCGCTTCCCGTTCCTCCGCATTCCATGCATCGCACGATTCCACGGCGCCCGTTCATCCTCCTGGCTGCGTTCCTGGTCGCGTTGCCTGCGCCGCCCGCGGCCGCACAGGGGCGGCCGTTCACGGTGGACGACCTGCTGCGGCGCGAGCGGCTGGGTGGGATCGCTGCGGCGCCGGATGGGCGGATGCTGGCGGTGGTGGTGCGGCGGGGGATGGAGGGTGAGACGGCGATGCGGCCGGAGATGGCCGGCTACGACCACGCGGACCTGTGGATGGTGCCGCTTCCATCCGGCGAGCCGCGGCGGATCACCGGTGGCGCGCGCGAGGGCGGCGGCGTGCTGCTGCCGGCATGGTCGCCGGACGGGCGGCGCGTGGCTTTCTTCTCCACGGATGGCGGCGACAACCTGCGCGCCTACGCGTGGGACCGGGAGGGCGGGCGCGTGCGTAGGCTGAGCGAGCGCGGGATCGACTTCGCCGCTTCGGGGCGGATGGCGTGGGTGGACGACCGCCGCGTGCTGCTGGCGCTGCTGCCGGACGGCGAGCAGCCGGACCTGTTCCGCCAGCAGACGCAGACCCGCGACACGGCCCGCACGGCGTGGGCGCGGCAGGAGGCCGGGCGCGAGGCCACCGCGAGCGTGCTGGAGAGCGGCGCTCCGCAGCCGCAGCTTCCGCCCGGGCCACTGACGCTCGTCGACGTCGCGTCGGGAGCCTCGCGCACGGTCGCGGAGGGGCGCTTCGTCCAAGTGTCGGTGGCGCCGGGCGGGCGATTCGCGATCGTGCTGGCGGAGACGGGGTGGACGCAGCCGGGCGCGCGGCTGAACGACGCGGGGACGGTTTCCGCGCGCTTCGGCGTGGTGCCGCTGGACGGCGCCGGGCCGGTGCGCTGGGTGGAGGCGCTTTCCGACGTACGTGGACAGGTGCTGCCGCTGTCGTGGTCGCCCACAGGCGATCGCGTAGCGGTGGTGGCGGCGCCCGCGCGCGGAGCCGCGGCGCTGTACGTGGTGGCGGCGGCGGACGGGGCGGCCGCGCCGGTCGCGGTGGGGCAGGTGGCGCCGGAGGAGGTGCGGTGGAGCAGGGGAGGGCGGCTGCTGGTGCGCGGGCGGGCGCCGGGCGCGGAGCGGGCGGAGTGGTGGGCGGTGGCGATGGAGGGGAGCGCGGCGCCCGTCGCGATCACCCGCGGCGTGGCGTCGCTGCCGGCGCAGCTGTGGGAAGCGCCGTGCGAAGGGCGGAT
>DASQBH010001289.1:0-3328 GCA_035635315.1 Longimicrobium sp. | reverse complement strand
CCCGCATTCGCCTCACGCGTGAGATGTGATTCGTTCAATGCCGGTCCGATTCCGCCGGGATCAGTCCGATCGCGTCCGGCCCCCGTCCCGGCGGTCGAAACCGCGTCTGGAACGTCACGAAATCCGCCTGCGCGATTGGCTACGCCGCCCGGCTGATCGCAGTTGACGAGGGGACACGCGACCCCCGGCGTCCGTTGTATCTGGACGGACGACCGATCCACCGGTTGTGTTAATGCGCCTCACACCATCACACGTCCTCCGCGCCGATCTCGCGCAGCTTGTGGGCGCGGTGCTCGGCCAGGACGGTGCGCACGGTGCCGGAGCGGCCGCGCATCACCAGCGACGCGGTGGTGGCGCCGGACGCGGTGTAGCGCACGCCAGGGAGGAGCACCCCGTCGGTGATGCCGGTGGCGGCGAAGAACACGTCGTCGCTGGCCACCAGGTCGTCGGCGGTGAGCACGCGGTCCGCGTCCATCCCGGCGGCGCGGATGGCGTCCGCCTCCTCCGGCGACTGCGGCGCCAGGCGGCCCAGCATCGCCCCGCCCAGCGCCTGCACGGCGCACGCGGCGATCACCCCTTCCGGCGTGCCGCCGATCCCCATCAGCAGGTCCACGCCGCTCCCCTCGCGCGCGGCCATCAGCGCGCCGGCCACATCGCCGTCGGTGCGCAGCATCACCCGCGCGCCCGCCTCGCGGATGGCGGCGATGCGCGCCTGGTGGCGAGGCTTGTCCAGCACGAACACCGTCAGCTCGCGCAGCGGCTTGCGCAGCGCATCCGCGACGGCGTCCAGCACCACGGCCACGCGCCCCCCCAGCAGCTCCGGGTGCAGCGCGTCGCGGGCGCCGGGGCCCACCACCAGCTTGTCCATGTAGAACGCGGGCCCCGGCGACCACATGCTGCCGCGCGGCGCCACCCCCAGCACCGAGATGGCGTCGGGGGCGCCGCGGGCCAGCAGGCTGGTGCCCTCCACCGGGTCCACGGCCACGTCCACGCGCCGCCCGCGCCCGCTGCCGACGGATTCGCCATCGTACAGCATGGGCGCCTGGTCCTTGGCCCCCTCGCCGATCACCACCACGCCGTCGAAGTCGGCGGTGGCCAGCATGCGGCGCATGGCCTGCACGGCGGCGCCGTCGCCGGCCTCCTTGTCGCCGCGCCCGGCCCAGCGCGCCGCCGCCAGCGCCGCCGCCTCGGTGACGCGCACCAGCTCCAGCGCCAGCGTGCGCCCCGACGGCTCCGGCGGCCCGCCCGCCCCGTCTCCGTTCGTATCCGTCATCTCGTCCGAATCGATTGTGTCGCCAGGTGCCGCCGACCGGGCGGAATCTGCGCGCGCGGCGAGAGCGGCGCCACCCGCGGCTCCGCGTCTGGCGATTGAAATCGCTGCTGGAACCTCACGAAATCCGCCTTCGCGGATTGTAGCCGCGAGATCCAGACACGGCGACAGGCCACGAGCATTCCGACGGTAGATTTCTCAGTCGCGCGCCGGGTTCCGCGAATCGGCAAGGATCGCGCGGCGCTCCTTCGAAATGACAGATTGGGCCGCGTAGACGAAAACACACGCCGCGCCTGCCCGGGTTGCGGACGCGCAGGTGCGTGGGCCGCCGCACACACCCGTGCCGCCGAGTCCGCGCAGGCGGACTTTGTGTGGTTGTTGCTGCGAATTCATTCGCCCGGGACGGGCTCGGCGGCAACACGCTTGGCTGCGGACGCTCCGGTGCATGGGACGCCGCACGCGCCCGTGCCGCCGAGTCCGCGCAGGCGGACTGTGTGACGTTGTTGCCGCGAATTCATTCGCTCCGTTGTGAGCCGGCGGAAACACGCTGGTGCGGACGCGCAGGTGCGTAGGCCGCCGCACACGCCCGTGCCGCCGAGTCCGCGCAGGCGAACTTTGTGTGGTTGTTGCTGCGAATTCATTCGCCCGGGACGGGCCCGGCGGCAACGCACCGGCGGCGCACCCACACGCCCAATCCAACCGCATCCGGACACTGCGGGTCTATGACTAGATGAAAGCGGCGGCGGCAGTTAGATTCACCGCCTCAAATCCACCCGTCTCCTTGTGCAGCGCCGTCCGTGAACCGTCCGAGCAAGATCGTCTGCGTGGGCCGCAACTACCTGGAGCACGCCCGCGAGCTGGGCAACGAGGTGCCCGAGCGCCCGCTCATCTTCTTCAAGCCCCCGTCCTCCATCGTCTCCGGCGGCGAGGCGATCGTGCTGCCGCCGGAGAGCGAGCGCGTGGAGCACGAGGGTGAGATCGCCGTCGTCATCGGCCGCGCGGCGCGCAGGGTGAAGGCGGCGGACGCGTGGGACTACGTGGCCGGCATCGCGCCGCTGAACGACGTGACCGCGCGCGACCTGCAGAAGACCGACGGCCAGTGGACGCGCGCCAAGGGCTTCGACACCTTCTGCCCGCTGGGCGAAATGGTGCCGCTGAACCACGTCGCCGACCGCGGCGCGCTGGAGGTCATCTGCCGCGTGAACGGCGAGGTGCGGCAGCACGGGCGGGTGTCGGAGATGGCCTTCGACATCCCCACGCTCATCGAGTACATTTCCGGGGTGATGACGCTGGAGCCGGGCGACGTGATCGCCACGGGCACCCCGGCCGGCGTAAGCCCCCTGCAGCCCGGCGACGTCGTGGAGGTGGAGATCCCCGGCGTCGGCATCCTCAGCAACCCTGTGCAGGCCGCATGAAGCTCTCGAAGAACCGCTGGATGGCCCTGGTGATCGCCGCGATCGTGGCGGCGGACTGGGCCACCAAGGCCCTCATCCAGCAGCGCATCTCCTTTCACGACCGCCATACGATCGTGGAGGGATGGCTGAGCTTTACGCACAGCATCAACCAGGGCATCTCGTGGGGCGGGCTGAGCGACACGCACACCCCGTGGCGGCTGCCGCTGATCATCGTGCTCACGCTGGTGGGGATCGGGGCGACCTTCAGCATCATCCGGCAGTCGCGCGACCGGTGGATTCACGTGGCGGGCGCGCTGGTGCTGGGCGGCGCGCTGGGCAACCTGGGCGACCGCCTGCTGAACGGCGGGGTGACGGACTTCATCTTCGTCCACTTCTTTCCGTACATCTTCAACGTGGCCGACATCGCCATCACCATCGGCGGGGTGCTGCTGGTGCTGCGGATGTTCCTGGACCGGGGCGGCGACACGCCCGCGCCCACCCACGCCTGACTTTCGGACGGATCCGTACAGATGCCCCAGCTGGCCCGCAGGTTCACGAGCCTTCCGCCGTACCCGCTCACGGACGTTCCCGGCATCAAGCGCGACCTCAAGGCGCGCGGGGTGGACGTCATCGACCTGGGCACGGGCGACGCCGACCTCGCCCC
>DASQBH010001288.1:0-2235 GCA_035635315.1 Longimicrobium sp. | reverse complement strand
ACGGGCCGTCGAAGTCGGTGGCGAACAGCAGCTTGGCGGGAATGCGCGGGCCGTGCGCCAGTGGCTTGCCGGCGTCCGGCGGCGGCGGATAGGTGGGGATGGGCGCGGCCGGCGACGGCGACTCGGCGTGCATTACGAACCGCGCGAAGTGCACCGTGGTGAGCCTGGCGAACGGGATGTGGCGGTTGATCTCGAAGTCGTGCTCGTCCTTGGGGTTGGCGATCTCGTCCAGCAGCGTTTCCAGCGGGGTCCAGTGCCCCGCTTTGATGGGGGCCATCACCAGCAGCGACGACTGCTGGGTACGGCCGTCGCTCTGGGCAGACTCCGTCTTTTCCGCCGGGGTGCGGTGGCGCGCGGCGGCCACCTGGGCGCGGCGCGCGGCGCGGTCGCCTACGATGGGGTACGGCGCGTGGATCCGTTCCGCCTCATCCGGCGCCGCGACAATGGCGGGCACCTGCACGGCGTCCACGGGCGGAGCGGTGCTGGCGGCCTGCTGCTGAGGATCGTCCGCGTTGGGCGGGACGGGCGGGGACTCGCTCATGTGGGGAGCTCCTGCGTGGGGTCGGAGAGTGCCGGCGGGGCCTGCGGGGATGGACGGGCCGGCGGGGAAAGCCGGATTCACGGGCAAAAGGCGTGGGAAAGCTGCCTTCGCCGAACTGAACCGGTTTTGGGATGCAGATGTTTCTGCAAGTTCGGTTCCGGATCCGCGCTCAGGCGGACACTTTTGCCCAATGTAGTGTCGCGTCGGGGTTTACGCCACACTCTCCGCGCCGTGTGATTCCAGCCCCGCCGCCCCCGGATGGGGCACGCGCGTCCCGGATCGGGGCGGCGCCGGGGCAGCATGAAGGAGAATCGGGCCGGATGCGGAACTCCTGATCCTTCCGCGGCAACTCCGGCAACTCGGCGGAGCTCTTGCGGATCCAATTCGGTTACGTGCCGTCCGCCCGCGGAGCGAATGAATTCGCCGCTGGAAGGGCGCAAAGTCCGCCTGCGCGGACTCGGCGGCCCGGCCGTGTGCGGTATTCCGGGCACCTGCGCGTCCGCAACCGGATTTACCTGATCAGTTCAGCATCAGCCGCCGCGCGCCACAGCCTGTCATTTCGCAGGAGGCGCCGCGTAGGAACATCCTCCACTTCATACCTTGGCGCCGACTGAGAAATTCTACTCTTGTCGAGCCCTGGATCAGCCAGGGAGACCCTCGTGCATCTGCCGTCGAGCAGAAAGCAACCGTCCCCAGATTCCTGGTGCTGAACTGGCTACGAGCCTCCGACAGTAGATTCCTCAGTCGGCGCCAGACTGTGGAATGGCGGATGGTCCACGCGGCGCCTCCTTCGGAATGACAGCGGAGGGTGCGGCCGATCTGGCGGAGAGGCTGCTCCCCGGCGGACCGGCGAGCCAGATTCGCTTCTCCGGATCAGAAAGATTGTCGCTTCACGGCAGCGGCTTTATCATGGGGACCGGCCAGCGCGGCTTGCGTCCGCGGCCGCACGTAATCCCCGATCGTCCCCTCCGTCTCCGCCCTCCGGAGAAAGAAAGGCAGGTCCCGTGAGCACCCTGGCTCCGTCCGTCCCCGCCGCGCCCGCACAGCGCCCCGCGCCGCAGCCGCCTTCGCCCAACTCGCAGGGCGGCGTGGGCATCCGCATCAAGCGCTGGATCTTTTACACGCTCACGGGGCGCGGCGTGCTGCGCGCCGTGTTCCACGTGCTGCGGCGGTGGGCGCCGCTGCTCAAGGTCGGCAACCGCATCGTCGTCAGCCGCCACGCCGACGTGCTGGAGGTGCTGAACCGCGACACGGACTTCACCATCAGCCAGGTGAACGGCCCTTCCATCGACCGCATCAACGGCCCCTTCATCCTGGCGATGGACCGCGGGCCGGAGTACGAGCGCGACCACGCCGCCCTGCGCGCCTGCGCCCGCCGCGAAGACGCGGACCGCGTGCGGCAGATGGCGCGCGACGCTTCGGCGCGGGCCATCGACGCGGCGCGGCCGCAACGGCGCATCGAGGCGGTGCAGCGGCTCACGCGCGCGGTGCCGGCGGAGATCGTCCAGTGCTACTTCGGCTTCATGGGGCCGGACCGCCCCACGCTGGAGCGGTGGCTGCGCAACCTGTTCCAGGACGCCTTCGCCAACCCGCTGGACGACCCGTTCGTGCGCCAGGCGGCGATCCGGACCGCGGCGGAGCTCAAGGCGTGGGCGCTCCCCGAGATCGCCCGCCGCCGCGCGCAGGGCACCGCC
>DASQBH010001287.1:0-2238 GCA_035635315.1 Longimicrobium sp. | reverse complement strand
GGTGCCGGCGCTCATCACGCTGGGCGCGTCGGTGGACCTGGTGTCGGCGGACGGCACACGGACGGTGGGGGTTGACCCGTTCTTCGTGGCCGACGGCGTGTGGAACACCGTCCGCCGCCGCGATGAACTGGTCGCGCGCGTCCGCATCCCCCTCCCCGATCCCGCGGTGCGCACGGCGTACGTAAAGGTGCGGCAGCGCAACTCCATCGACTTTCCCCTGCTCTCCATCGCCGCCGCGGCGGAGCTGGCGCCGGACGAGACGGTGCGGCGCATCTCCCTGGTGGTCTCGGCGCTGGGGTCGCGGCCGCGGGTGGTGACAGGGCTGGACAAGGTGGCCGTGGGGCACCGGCTGGGGGACGTGGTGGAGGCGGTGGCGGCGCAGGCGTACAAGCAGTGCCATCCGCTGGAGAACATCATCGTCGATCCCGACTGGCGCCGGGCGATGGTCCCCGTCTACGTGCGCCGCGCGCTGCAGGAGATGATCCCCACCCGCGCGCTGGCGGCGTGACGCGGGCGGATCACGCGATGATCCGGATCACCCGCGGCACCGGCGCCGACGACGCGAACGCGGGTTGATTGCGAAATCCGGCACCATCACCACGACCACCACCACGGGCTGAAGCCCGCGGCTAGAAGGGCCAGAAGCCCCGCCCTGGGCTCGCGGAGCTCGCCCGGCGGGGCTTCAACCGCACGTGGGGCCGGCTTCCACGTCCGGAAGCCGGCCCCATTGTGTCGGAGAGAAGATCCTTCGGTCGCGCGCAGACGGTGGTGCGGCTTACGGCTTCGTGCAGCGCTCCCTCAGGAAGTCACGTGTGGCTTCGGCGGGCCGGGTGCAGGGGGCGGATGATCGACGTCACCCCCTCGCCCGTTCACCTCAGTGCGCGCGGAGCGCATCCATCAGCTCCTGCTTGCCCATCTTGCTGCGGCCGGGGATCTTCTTGGCCCTGGCGATGTTGTACAGCTCGTCGCGGGTGCGATCCTCGTAGCCGCTGTTGGGGTTTCCCTTGCCCTGCGTGTGCTTGTTGGGCGCGCGGCCCTCGAGCCGGCGGTTCTTGTTGACGGTGCGCGCGGCGATCTCCTGGGCCCGGCCCTCGTCCATCCCGCGGTCCAGGGAGCTTTCCTTGATCGCCTCGTACATGTCTTCGTCGCGCTTGCTCCAGCCCTTCGGCATCGCTTCCTCCCAGGAATCAGGTTTGCCCCGCGGCGCCGCGTGTGGCAAAAAACCGGCCTGATCGTTCGTTTTGGATGATGCGTAGACGCCCATTCATCGCACTTTCGCTCGTCGGCGCAGCATGGAGCGGGGGATGCCGGCGCTGGCCGCCGGCGGATGACCCTCCCCACCGGCGGACGGCACACGGCATCGAGATCCGCCCCTGATCCGCGCTTGCGTCTTTACGTGAGGCGGCGGGGCGCATTACATTTCCTGCCCGCTGCACCGCATCCTTCCGCCGTACGTTCCGTTCTCCACACCGCATGAGGCCGTTTCGCGGGTCCCGGCGAGCCATCGCGCTCGCGGCTGTGCTCGTTCCGCTGGGGATCACCACGCCGGCGGCGGCGCAGGTGCGCGCGTACCAGCTCACCAGCGACAACGACGCGTACAACTTCTGGATCCCCATGGCCGTGCGCCCCGACTACGAGTACAGCAACGGGGTGCGCGTGGCGGTGGAGAGGGAGGGCGCGGGGCTGTGGCGGGGACTGTCGCGCCGCCTTGCCCCCTGCGCCGCGGGGACGGCGGAGCCCGATGCCGAGGCCGGGTGCGCGTCCACCATCTTCGAGGCGGGGCAGCGGCTGTACGGGCCGCGCCAGGACAGCTACGAGCCGATGGCCGGGCAGCGCCCCTACGCCGGCTGGCTGTACGCCGCGGCGACGGGGCGGGTGGTGAACGGCGACACGCGCCACAGCGTGGGGGTGGAGGCCGGGGTGACCGGCAGCCCTTCGCTGGGCGAGCCGGTGATGGAGACGTACCACCGCGTGGCCGGCTTCTGGGAGCCGGTGGGGTGGCGGCACCAGCTGGCGTTCGAGCCGGCGGTGGCGGTGCGCTACGGGATGGAGCGGCGCGTGGCGGAGGCCCGCGTGGGCGGGGTGCGCGCGGCGGACGTGGTGGCGCAGGCCGGCGCGTCGGCGGGGAACCTGCGCACGGGGATGCACGTGGGCGCCCGCGTCCGCGCGGGGACGCGGCTGCCGCACCCGTGGGCCGCGCGCCCGCAGCGGGCCCTGTCGGCGTACGTCGTGGCGGGT
>DASQBH010001286.1:0-2377 GCA_035635315.1 Longimicrobium sp. | reverse complement strand
TGGGAGGGCTTCGAGACCGCCACGCGCGCGGCGGCGGCCGGCGGCGTCACCACGCTGGTGGAGATGCCGCTGAACAGCATTCCCGCCACCACCACCGTCGTCGCCCTGGCCGCCAAGCTGGCCGCGGCGCGGGGCGGGGTGCACGTGGACGTGGGCTTCTGGGGCGGCGTGGTGCCGGAGAACCTGGAGCAGCTGGAGCCGCTGTGGGACGCGGGGGTGCTGGGCTTCAAGTGCTTTCTGTGCCCCTCCGGCGTGGACGAGTTCGCGCACGTGGGGGAGGCGGAGCTGCGCGCGGCGCTCCCGGAGCTGGCCCGGCTGGGCGCGCCGCTGCTGGCCCACGCGGAGCTCCCCGGGCCGCTGGCGCGTGCCGCGCTGGCCGTCGCGGAGCTGGACCCACGCAGCTACGCCGTCTACCTGGCCAGCCGCCCGCGCGAGTCGGAGCAGCAGGCCATCGCGCTCCTTCTTCTGCTCTGCCGCGAGACGGGCGCGCGCATTCACGTGGTGCACCTGGCAGACGCGGACTCGCTCCCCCTGCTGCGTGCCGCCCGCGCGGAGGGGCTGCCCGTCACCGTGGAGACCTGTCCGCACTACCTGCACTTTGCGGCGGAGGAGATCGCGGACGGCGCCACGGACCACAAGTGCGCGCCCCCGGTCCGCGAGGCCGAGAACCGCGAGCGGCTGTGGGATGCGCTCGGCGCGGGCGACATCGACCTGATCGTCACCGACCACTCCCCCTGCCCGCCGGCCATGAAGGGGCTGGATGACGGGGACTTTCTCCGCGCCTGGGGCGGCATCGCGTCGCTGCAGCTGACGCTTCCCGTCACGTGGAAGGGCGCGCGGGAGCGGGGGTACACGCCCGTGCACCTGGCGGAGTGGATGTGCGCGGCGCCCGCGCGGCTGGCCGGGCTGGAGGGCCGCAAGGGGTGCATTGCCCCCGGCTGCGACGCGGACTTCGTCGTCTGGCACCCGGAGGCGCAGTTCACGGTGGACCCCGCGCGGCTGCATCACCGCCACCCCGTGACCCCCTATGCCGGCGCCACCCTTCCGGGCGTGGTGGCGGCCACGTACCTTCGAGGCCGCAGGATCTACGACGGCGGACGGTTCCCCGAGGGACCGACCGGTCGCACACTCTCTCGCCACACTCGATGACCCCGTTTCAAGACCTGGTAGACCTGGCGTCGGAACGCCTGGGCGGCGCCGTGCTGCTGGCCAACGACGAGTTCTTTGCCCCCAAGGAGGCGCTGCTCAAGCCCGGCGCCGCCGAGTGGCGCGAGCACGAGTACACGGAGCGCGGCAAGTGGATGGACGGCTGGGAGACCCGCCGCCGCCGCGAGCCCGGCTACGACTGGTGCATCGTGCGCCTGGGGCTGCCCGGCGTGGTTCGCGGGCTGGTGGTGGATACGGCGTTCTTCCGCGGCAACTTTCCCGAAAGCTGCTCGGTGGAGGGGTGCGACGTCTCCGGCGCCCCCGATCCCCAGCAGATCGCGGACGGCGCGGACTGGTTCGAGATCCTGCCCCGGTCGCCGCTGGAGGGGAACACCGCCAACCTGTTTCCCGTCACGGACGACCGGCGCGTGACGCACCTGCGGCTGAACATCTACCCCGACGGGGGCGTGGCGCGGCTGCGCGTGCACGGCTGGTCGCAGCCCACCTGGACGCGGTTCGCGCTGCAGGGCGGCGAGGTGGACCTGGCGGCGCTGGAGAACGGCGGATGGGTGCCGGCGTGCAGCGACATGTTCTTTGGACACCGCCAGAACCTCATCCTTCCCGGCCGCTCGCGCTTCATGGGCGACGGATGGGAGACGCGCCGCCGCGGCCCCGGCCACGACTGGAGCATCATCCGCCTGGGCGCGCCGGGAGCCATCCACCGCATCGAGCTGGATACGGACTTCTTCATGGGGAACGCGCCCGGCCGCGCCTCCATCGAAGGGATCCATGCCCCCGGCGCCGAGATCGAAGCGCTGACGGCGGCGGGAGCCGGATGGAGGCCGCTGCTGGACGAGACGCGCCTGCAGCCGCACACGCGCCACCGCTGGGAAACGGAGGTGCACTCGATCGGTCCCATCACCCACGCGCGGCTGAACATCTTTCCGGACGGCGGGGTGGCCCGGCTGCGGCTGTGGGGCACCCTGGCGCCGCCGCCGGGCTCGTGAGCGGCCTGGCGCGCCTGAACGCGCTCGCCGCCGCGGAGGCGGAGGCCGACCTGCTCACCTGCTGCGGATCGCACGAGTGGGCGCGGCGGGTGGCCGCGCTGCGCCCGTTCGACAGTGCGGACGCGCTGTTCGACGCGGCGGAGGTGGTGTGGTGGGCGCTGGACCGCGAAGACTGGCTGCAGGCCTTTCGCAGCCACCCGCGCATCGGGGAGAAAAAGGCGGAG
>DASQBH010001285.1:0-4471 GCA_035635315.1 Longimicrobium sp. | reverse complement strand
AGGTCCGCGAACCGGTCGTCGGTCAGCTGCCGCGCCTGCCCCGTGTTCAGGTCGATGGCGTACAGGTCGCTGATCCCCCCCTTGAGCCCCGACACCACGATGGTGTTGCCGTCCGGCGACCAGGTGGGGTTGGTGATCTCGCTCACGTTGGGGATCTCGTACTCGCGCAGGCGGTCGGCCCGCTGCACGTCCAGCGTCACCACCACGTCGCGGTCCTTGCGCAGCGCGCTGAAGGCGAAGCGCCGCGAGTCGGGCGACCAGGTTCCCGCGGAGTTGATGTAGCGCAGGCTGCCGTAGTGCGGATCGAACGCGGCGCCGCGCTGCAGCCGGCGGATGATCTCACCCGTCTCGGCGTTGGCGACGTACATCTCCACGTCCAGGAACTCCAGCTCCGACAGGAACGCCACCAGCTTGCCGTCGGGCGAGACCACGGGGGCGATGTTCACCCGGCCGCCCTCGCCCCGGAAGGTGATGAGCGGGCGGGCCTCCTCGCGCGCCTCGCGCCGCTCCGAGAGCAGCGGCAGGTAGGTGCGGCGGATGGAGGTGCCCCAGTCGTCCACGATCTCTTCCAGCGACGCGTTCAGGATGCGCTGAAAGGCGTCGGGGTAGGGCACGCCCTGCCCCACCTGCTTGAGGATCTGCCCGATGCTGGCGTCGCCCCAGCGGCCGCCCACGTACGCCCAGAACGCCTGCCCCCAGCGGTAGGGAAAGAAGCTGGGGTCGTAGGTAAGCTGGTCGACGGTGGGGATGCGGCCGGTGAGCGCCGCGTCGCGCAGCCACATGGCCGTGTGCGGATCCACCGGGCCCACGCTCAGGTACTCGGCCATCCCCTCCACGAACCAGCCGGGCACCTGAAAGCGGCGCGCCGCCTCTTCCAGCCCGCCGCCCGCGCGGCCAAAGCCGCTGATGTCGTACTGAAAGGCGTGCACCAGCTCGTGCCCCAGCACGTGGTCCGTCTCCTCGTAGGAGTTGGACATGGGCATGATGATGCGCTGCTTGAACGCCTCCGTCACGCCGCCCGTGCCCTCGTTGATGTCGCCGCCCAGGGCGACCGTCTGCTGAAAGTGGGGGTGGCTGGCGTACAGGATCAGCGGCTGCCGCTCCTCGAACTCGTGCTCCAGCACCCGGCTCAGCCGGCTGTACCAGCGCTCGATCATCCGGGCGGCGTCGCGGGCGGACTGCTCTTCCTCGGGGTAGAAGTAGACGTCGAAGTGCGTGGTGCGCAGCACGCGGAAGTCGAACGTCTCGTACTGGACCTTGTTGCGTCCAAAGTACTGCGCCGACGCGGGTGCGGCGTTCAGGGCAATCGCTCCGGCCGCCAGCGCCAGCGCGGCGGCCAGGCGGGTCAGCGAGCGTGCGGGTACGGACATGGTGGCTCCTCGTGCCTGCCGTGAAATGGCGACGGACCGCCCGTGCACAGCGGTCCGTCCGGCGGGCACGGAGGGACGCCGGTGGGGTGGATCGCTGCGGATTTTTCCGGGGCCAAGGTTACGCACTTCTTGTACCCTCGTCCCCCTGAAGCGTGGGCGGCCGTGACAGCCCAACGCTTCGGGCGCCGTCCTTATGACACGCGACCGCGCCCGCCCCCCTTATCCCGCCTCGGCCGAGACCCCGTCCAGGGTGCGGTCGTCGCCCCGTTCCTCCAGCAGCCACATGCCCAGCGCCGCCAGCGCGGCCAGCAGCAGAATGCCCAGAATCCAGGGCCGCGGCCCCGGGCCCCGGCGGGTCACGTCGATGTCCGCCATCGTACGTCCGGTTGCGTTCAGGTGATTGGAGGATCTTGCCTCGACCGTGCGGGCAGGGAGCGTGCCCCGCTCCGCGCCATCCGTCCCGCGGCGAGACAGTCACCGAAAGATGAGGACGCGCCCCCCCGATACTCGGCGGCGACGGAAGATCAGAAACCGCGAGGGGGTACAGAGGAACCGAGGATAAAAGGGAGGAACAGAGGAAAGGATGCCGGTCCATCTCCTCCGGTTTTCCTCTGTTCCTCCGGCTGTTGTCTGTATCCTCCGTACCCCCGACGCCGTTCCGTCCGACCTCGCTCAGGCCTGGGTGATCAGCCAGTCCAGGGCCTCGGCTTCCTGGTCGAACGTCTTGATGTTGCGCTTGGAGAACAGGATCACGGCCTGGTAAGCGATGCGGTGCAGCCCCGACATCCCCACCACGGCGCTCGCCTTTACGTACGGGGCGTTGTGGGCGGCCAGGTCCTTCATCCCCTGCAGCACCGCGGCGTTGTAGCGGGCGTCGCGCACCAGCGTCATCACCAGCAGCGACGACGGGGGCTGGCGGGCCACCACCTCGCGGGAGTGCCGGATCTCCCGCAGCGCCTCTTCCGGGTCGCGGACGCCGGCGTAGTCCAGCAGCAGGATCCGCTTTCCCCCGTGCTCGATGAACCGGGTGCGCTCCATGGTGTCTCCGCGGGCAGGCGTGGCAGGTGTGTGGCAGGTGCGGCTGAAATGCAAGATAATCCGCCGCGCGCTCCCGTAAACCACGCGCCACGAAGCGGCCAGCACGGTACCCCGCGCGCTTGCCAGGAAAGGCGGGGAGATGCCATGATTTTCACGGATTCCCCTCTCCCCCGGCGCACGGAGTGCACGCATGGCCGACACGGATACGCCACCTCCGGCACCCCGCCGCTGGGAGATGACCGTCGCGGAAGCGCGCGAGGTGCAGCAGTCGCTGCGCGAGCGGCTGGTGATGCGGCCGCCGCCGGGGTTCGCGCCGCGCTTCGTGGCCGGCGCCGACGTGTCGATGGAGCGCTTCAAGCACTACGGCTACGCGGCCATCGTCGTCATCGACCTGCACACCATGCGAACGGTGGACGAGGCCACCGCCGCCATGGAGCTGCGCTTTCCCTACGTCCCCGGCTACCTCTCCTTTCGCGAGCTGCCGCCCCTGCAGGCGTGCTGGGACGCGTTGCGCGTGCGCCCCGACCTGGTGGTGTTCGACGGCCACGGCTACGCGCACCCCCGCCGCTTCGGGCTGGCGTGCCACGGCGGGGTGCTGTGGGACGTGCCCAGCATCGGCTGCGCCAAGAACCCGTTCATCGGCACCCACGGGCCGCTGGGCGACGCGCCCGGCGACACGGCGGAGATCGTGCACGAGGGCGAGACGGTGGGGCGGGTGGTGCGCACGCGCGCCGGGGTCAAGCCGCTGTACGTCTCCGCCGGGCACCGGATGGACCTGCCCACGGCGGTGGACCTGGTCCTTCAGCTCACGCCGAAGTACCGCCAGCCGGAGACCACGCGCCTGGCGCACGGCCGGGTGAACGAGCTGCGCCGTGCCGACGCCGCCGGATGACGGCGCAGGGACCGTCGCGGAGGGAAAGTGGGCGGCGCGGGGGCGCATCCCCTCCCGCCGGACGGCGCGGGAGGTTAGGTTGATGTCCGGAGGCGCGGCGTAAAACCCCGCTCCCTGCCTCTCCGGGACCCTTTTGGACCCTCCCGTCTGTACGTCGGTCAGAATGTGGCCGGCCCGCTCGTTCCACCCCGGCCAGTGAGCGCACGGCTCAAGGACGGAGACTCTTTTGTCCCCTGCTACGCCCTCGCCGGAACAGCGAATCAACGTCACGCAGCTCTTCACGGAGCACTATGACGCGCTGTATCGGTACCTCGTGCGCCTTACGGGCGACTCCGACCTGGCGGCCGATGCCGCCCAGGAGGCGTTCGTCCGCCTGGTCGAACGGCCGCCCCAGGACCGGCACCTGCGTGCCTGGCTGTTCGCGGTGGCCACCAACGTGGTCCGCGACACGGCCCGTGCGCGGGCGCGCTGGTTGAAGCTGCTGAGTGCCTCGCCGGACCGCGCGCCCCTGGGCGACGTGCCGGCGCTGCCCGATACGGACGCCGAGCGGGGCGAGCGCCGCAAGCTGGTGCGCGCCGCGCTGGAACGGCTGTCGTGGAAGGAGCGAACGGTGCTGCTGATGAGGGAGGAGGGCTTTGCCCACCACGAGATCGCGGTCGCGGTAGGAACCACGACCGGCTCGGTGGGCACCATGCTGGCGCGCGCGCTCAACAAGCTGTCGAACGAGCTCGCCCCGAACTCGGAGAGCCTGAAATGAATCTGACTGCAGGGTCCCGCCCCCAGCACCTGGAGGACGGCGACCTGGTTGCATACATGGACCACCAGATGGACCGCGCCCGATCGCGATGGGCGGCCGGCCACCTGGAGGGCTGCGCGGAATGCGCGGCCCGTTTGAGCGCCATGCAGACGCGCGCGGGTGCGCTGTCGGCGTGGCTGGACGTGGTGGACGAGCCCGTGGCCGACGAGCGGCGGGCGCTGGCCATGGCCGCCGTGGAGCGCGCCCGCTTCCGCAGCCGCGCCTCGCACGGCTGGGGAAGCCGGCCCATGCTGGCGACGGCGGCCATGGTGGCCATGATGCTCACCGTGGCCTTTGGCACGCCGCCGGGGCGCGCCTGGGTGGGGAGCGCGGCGGAGCGGCTGGGCATTGGCCGCCCCGCCGCGCGCGACACGG
>DASQBH010001284.1:0-3041 GCA_035635315.1 Longimicrobium sp. | reverse complement strand
CTGGGCGAGACGGACGAGGGCGGGAGCGAGCACGGGCGGGGCGGCGGGGGCGGAGGGAACGGCGGGGACGGCGGGGACGACGGGCTCCCGGGCCGGTGCAACCCGCCCGACGAGCGGGTCAAGCGGCTGAACGCCGCCTGGCTGCGCGGGCAGCTCATCCAGGCCCTGCGCGAGCTGCTGGTGGCCCGCTACTGCCGCTTCTGCTGGCACCAGCAGCGCATCGACCTCACGACCGACCGCGACCGCGACCGCGCCGCGCTGGACGCCTTCCGCAAGCGGCGCCGCGACGAGTTCATCATGGAGGCGCGCGACGTGGAGGGCGACGACGAGGAGGGCGGCTCGGCCGCGGCGGGCGGGCGTGCCGGGCGGGGAAGCTACGAAAGCCGGCCCCAGGCGGGGGACGACGACCAGAACCAGCCCTAACCGAGGGAGCGCACGATGGCCGAGTACCTGTCACCCGGGGTCTACATCGAGGAGTTCGAGCTCGGTCCCCGTCCGATCGAAGGGGTCTCGACGAGCACCGCCGGGTTCCTGGGGGTGACGCAGCGGGGGCCGCTGACCCCCCGGCTGATCACCGGGTTCGAGCAGTTCAAGCGGCTGTACGGGGGGTACCTCCCCGTGGACGACTCCACCCTCCCCTTCGCGGTGGACGGCTTCTTCAAGAACGGGGGCCAGCGCTGCTTCGTGGGCCGGGTGGCCGCCGACGACGCGGTGGCCACCGTGGGGGTGCACGGGGGCGTGCAGGTGCGGGCCATCGGCCCCGGCCTGTGGGGCGACCGCATCGCCATCAAGGTGGAGCCGGGGGGGCTGCTGGCCCCCGGCCAGCCCATGACGCTCTTCAAGCTGACGGTGATGTACTGGGACGTGCTTCCCGGCACCCTGGTGGACCCCACCGACCCGGCCAACATCACCAACCCCAACCGGGTCGCGCCCACCCTGCTGGAGGTGTACGACAACCTGCGCGACGACAAGACCTCGGTGGACTTCTACGAGAAGCGCATCAACGGCAACTCCAGCCTGGTGGAGGTGGCGCAGGTGGCCGTGGGGATCCCGGGGGTGCTGCCGCTCACCCTGCTCCCCTCGCTGGGGAGCGGCGGCGCGGCGGGGTCGCCGGTGGACCTGGCGGACTACCAGGGGCGCGAGATCGACCTTCCCGACGGCACCGAAGGGTGGACGGGGCTGCGCGGGTTCGAGCAGGTGGACGAGATCTCCATCGTTTCCCTGCCGGACCACCACAAGGACCCCAACCTCACGACGGAGGTCATCACCCACTGCGAGCTGCTGCGCGACCGCTTTGCCGTGCTGCACTCCCACCCGGGAACCGACACCCTGGGCAACCTGCAGAACGTGCGGGTGCCGCAGGACACGCAGTTCGCGGCCTTCTACTTCCCCTGGATCAAGGTCTTCAACCCGCTCATCCAGCAGGACTCGCTCATCCCCCCCTCGGGGCACGTGGCGGGGATCTACGCCCGCACCGACGTGGAGCGCGGGGTGCACAAGGCGCCCGCCAACGTGGTGGTGAACGGGGCCAACGCGCTGCAGTTCCAGATCACCAAGCGCGAGCAGGACCTGCTGAACCCCCGGGGCGTCAACTGCATCCGCTCGTTCCCGGCGCGGGGGATCCGGGTGTGGGGCGCCCGCACCGCCAGCACCAACACGCTGTGGAAGTACATCAACGTGCGCCGCCTCTTCCTCTTCATCGAGGAATCCATCGAGGAGGGGACGCAGTGGGTGGTGTTCGAGCCCAACGACGAGCGGCTGTGGGCGCGGGTGAACCAGACCGTCACCCAGTTCCTGACGACGGTGTGGCGCAGCGGGGCGCTGATGGGGACCAAGCCCGAGGAGGCGTTCTTCGTAAAGGTGGACCGCACCACCATGACCCAGGACGACCTGGACAACGGCCGGCTCATCTGCATCATCGGCATCGCGCCCGTCAAGCCGGCGGAGTTCGTGATCTTCCGCTTTACCCAGTACGCGGGCGGCAGCGAGGTCACGGAGCTGTGAGCGTCGGAGCGATCCACCCCGGACTTGACGAAAGGGCCCGAGCATGAGGAACGACCCACTGCGCAACATGCGCTTTCGCCTGGAGATCGACGGGATCACCCAGGCGGGGTTCAGCGAGGTCAGCGGCTTCGACATCACGGTGGACCCCATCGACTACCGCGAGGGGAACGAGCCCACGCACGTGCGCAAGCTCCCCGGCCTCACCAAGTACGGCAACGTGACGCTCAAGTGGGGGATCACCGACTCCACCGAGCTCTTCGACTGGCACCGCCGCATCGTGGACGGGACCATCGAGCGAAAGAACCTGGCCATCGTGGTGATCGACGAGGGCGGCAGCGACAAGGCGCGCTTCGAGGTGGTGGAGGCGTGGCCCACCAAGTACGACCCCATGGACCTGAACGCCAAGGGGAACGACGTGGCCATCGAGACGCTGGAGCTGGTGAACGAAGGGGTAAAGCGCACGGCGTGACCGGCGCGCCCGCGCCGGCCCGCCCCGTCCCAACCGCGTGAAAGGCTGGAGGAGAGATGGAATTCGTGACCGAGGTACCCTTCACCCTGCCGCGGGGCTTTCAGGACTCCGACGGCACGCTGCACCGGGAGGGGCGCATGCGCCTGGCCACGGCGGCCGACGAGATCCTCCCCCTGCGCGATCCGCGGGTCAAGCAGAACCCCGCGTACCTCACGGTGATCGTGCTGTCGCGGGTGATCACCCGGCTGGGCGAGCTGTCGGACGTGAGCACGCGCGTGGTGGAGCAGCTGTACGCCTCGGACGTGGCGTACCTGCAGGAGCTGTACGAGGGGCTCAACCACGACGGCGAGGCGTCGGTGCGGGCGGTGTGCCCCAGCTGCGAGCACGTCTTTCAGGTGGAGATGGCCGCACTGGGAAACGAATAGCGGGCCATCCCCTCGGGCAGCTGTACGAGGAGATGGCCTTTCTTGCCTACTACCTGCACTGGCCCATGCACGACCTGATGCACGTGGAGCACGGGGAGCGCCGCCGCTGGTGCGAAGAGGTGTCCCGGATCAACCGCCGGCTG
>DASQBH010001283.1:0-5989 GCA_035635315.1 Longimicrobium sp. | reverse complement strand
TAGCGGATGGAGCGGTCGTTGCTGCCCATGGTGTCAACCCGGTCGGGGGTGAGCATCATGTCCAGCACCAGGGTGATGGCGGTGACGAGCACGGTGGACTTGCCGGACTCGTTCTGCCCCGTGAGCATCAGGTTGCCGCGGCCGAAGTGAAAGATCTCCGGCTCCTCGAACAGCCAGTAGTTCTGCAGGATGAGCCGGCGCGGCAGCCACCGGTCCGGATCGCCCGCGTGCATGGCGTCCAGCAGCGCCTGCATCCGCGGCGGCACGCCCGTAAGCTTGAAGAAATCGGCTTGGGTCAACGGTCTGCTCCTCTTGTGATCACCCCTCGCGACCCTTGCATGCGGGCTGTTCCGTCAGCGCCCTGTCGAGCAGGTGCTTTCCTGGTCCGAAAACTTCGGTCCGATAAACATCGGACCGAGAAATATCGGACCGAGAAGAACGGGTTGGTTGCCTGGCGTCTGCAATCTCGCTCCCGGGACTATTCCAGATCCGGCAGTCGTTCGCGGGAGACGAGCAAACGGATCGACCGCGCCTGCCCGGGCGTACGGGAGATCCACCCATCCGCATGCAGCTTCTTGATCATCTGGTGCACGGACGGCGCGCTTACCTCGAAATACCGGACGAAATCGGCCTCCGCAGGCGGGAGGCGGTTCAGTTTGGTGTACCAGTAGGTGAAGGCCAGGTACCGCCCCTGCCTGGGCGTGAACGCCGCGTCGGCTCCGGTACCATCGGCCATCAATCCTCCGCATCGTCGTCCGTGTCCGCCTGGTCGCCGTAGTGCGCGGACAGGCGCGCGGCGGTGGGGAGCACCAGGTACTGGCCGGGCACGTCCGTGTCGCGCATCAGCCCCCACGCCTTCATCTCGGCCACGATGTCTTCCGCCAGCGCGCTCACCTTCTGTTCGCGCATCATCTTGCCCCACTTCACTCCGAAGCGCTTCTGCAGCTCGTCCACGTCCTGCCAGACGCGGCTCTCGTCCACCAGAAAGCACTCGGCGCCGGCGGAGACCAGCCGGCCCGCCGCCTGCCGGTCGCGCAGCAGCCCGCAGAAGCAGAGGACGGCGTGCGCCAGCCCGGAGGTGACCGGGATGGGCGTCTGCACGGCGTCGTCGGAGCGGGCGGGGCGCAGGGCGCGCGCGTACTCCGGCGTGACCTCCAGCTCCCAGCTGGTGAGGTACTTCAGGTTCTGGAGGATGCGGGCGCGCATCTCCGGCGACTCAAGCAGGCGGAACGCGGCCGGATCGTCGCGGCGAACGAGGGCGGGGTTGAGGAGGAGTGTGCGATACAGGCGGATCTCGTCCGTCCCATCCGACGGGGCGGGGAAGACGGGTGCCGGCCTGCCCTCCGCCAGCCGCTCCAGCTCCGCCGCGGGGAGGGCGACGTGGATGCGCCACGCGGCCGCGCCCCAGGCGTACAGCGCGTCGCGCTTGCCGTTCTCGTCCGCCCACTCGTCCACGCTGCCGTCCTGCAGGCGAAGGACGCCCATCTCCTCCAGCCCGCGAAACACGCGGCGCGCCGCCAGCCGCTGCTCGCGCGAGGTCCAGTCCAGTCCGCGATCGCCCGGTCCGGCGCTGCGCAGCTTGATCTCCTCGGCGATCTGGCTGACGGTGAACTTGCGGCCGCCCGTGTGCTCTCCGTACCACAGCACCCACGCCAGCAGCGCGTAGTCCGTTCGCCCGCGCGCCCACGCCAGCCCGTGCGACGCCTCGGCCCGCGCGGGGGCTTTGACCAGGCGCGCGAACTCCGGGTGTGTCTGAACGCGCCACCCCGTCAGCCGTCCGAACGCGGCCTGCAGCTCGTTGGCGTTGCGGCGGATCTTCTCCAGCAGCGGGCGGTCGTCCGCGGCGGTGACGATCGCCCGGTCGATGAGCGCCTCCGCGCAGAGACGAAAGTCGCGGTGGGCAGCCTCGCTGGTGATCATCGCCCGGCCTCCGTGCGGCGGAGGCGAAAGGCGCGGACGTAGAGGACCCCGTCCGGCGCGGCTACCTCCGCCACCGCCTGCGGGTCGTCCGGCGGCAGGATCTCCACCCGCGACCCGTCCGTCAGGCGCACGTGCCGGTCCGGCGCGCGCAGGCAGTCGCGCACCAGGCGCACCACCCGCGAGCGGTCGCCCGCGGAGCGCAGGGTGAGCCCGTCCAGCACCAGCTCGCCGTCGAGGAAGACGGAATCCCAGAAACGCGCCTCCGCCCGCTTCTGCTCCAGCACGCGCGCGCGCAGCTCCGCCTTCTGCAGGCTGCGGTCTTCCATGGGCGTGACGGCGCGGAAGCCGGGGTTGCCGCGGACACGCGGCCGCAGCTCCACGTCCCACGGGGGCTGAAGCCAGACGGATGCTTCCGGCTCCAGCTCCGGGGCCGCGTCCGCGTTGTAGGCGCGCATGTGGCGGGGCGTCCCCCAGCCGAACGCGGCGGCGGCCAGCCGGTGCGCGTCATCGTCCGTGGCCGCGCGGCGAAAGGCGCGGGCCAGCAGGCGCAGGTCGCGGGCGCGGTTCAGGGCGTTGCGCCGCTCCGTCACCACGCGCTCGATCTGCTCCACCAGTCCCCGCACGCGCGCGGTGGTCTTGGCGTGCAGAATGTCGGCGTCGCCGCCGCGGGCGCTGAAGCCGCGGAGGGCGCGGATCTGCCCGTCGAAGATGGCCACGACCTCCTCCTGCGGCCGCAGGTCGCCCTTGCGCTCGCGCTCGTTGCGGGCGAGCGCGGCCACCAGGCGCGCATCCAGCCCGGCCGCCGCCCAGTCGTCGAACAGGTCCCGCGTCCGTTCCACGAAGTCCTTCAGGCCCAGCGCGAACTCGTCCAGGTAGTCGCGCAGCATCTTCTTGTACTGTACGAAGACGACCAGGTCCGCGGCCGTGGGCATGCGGTCGTGCTCCAGCTCGCGCATGTAGCGCAGCGCCTGCTCGCGCATCTCGCGGCGTGCGTCGTCCGCCGCGTTCCACAGCCCCTCCACCTGCCGCAGGGCGTCGTGCGACGCCCGCGCGGGGTCCAGCTTCGCCAGGATGCGCCCCAGCTCCAGCAGCGCGTCGCGCAGCCGGGTAAGGCGGGTGGTATCCAGCGACCCGCGCGATCCGTCGCGGCGGGCAAGACCGACGAGCATCTCCTCGATCATGCGCCCGGTCTCGCTGATCTGGTACCGCCGCGCGGCCCGGACGAACTCTTCGATGGTGCGCGCCTGGTTCACGTCGTGCTCGCTGACCAGCACGCCCCACTGCTCCAGCTGCCTGAGGTGGCCCTCGCACGCATCGTCGGTGTAGGCGGGATGGTGCGGATGGCTGGCCCGCACGAACGCCGCGACCTCTCCCGGCCAGAGCCAGCCCGTCTCGCCAGAGTCGTATCGCTGGTGGAAGTAGCGGACGATGGGGCGGTACAGGGATGCGTTTTCGGCGACCAGGTAGCTGACCTCGTCTACCTTGCGCATCAGCAGGTCGTCGACGAGCAGCCGTTCGTGAGCGTGCATGCGGCAGGGAGAAAGCAGTGGGTCGGTGCGCGTGCCGGGAGGCAAAATAGAGGGAATCGGGCCTGTGCACCATGTTTACCTGTGGGTTGCCCACACGGCCTGCGCTCGGGCCGAATCCCCTCCGCACCGGACGCCCGATTGCGGCGGAGGAGGACGGACGACAGCTTGTCGCGCCGACGCGGATCTCGAGATCCATAACCTTCATCGTGAGAAAACGTGACCTACCTTCCTCCCGTGGACCGGCTGCTGAAGCTGGGGGCGGAGCCGGCGCGGCGGCGCACGTGGCCGGACTACCGCACGCTGGGGCTGGAGGACCGGCACGTCCCCGCGCTCATCCGCATGGCCACGGACGCGGCGCTGCTGGACGCGCCGGAGCGCGATCCCGGCAGCTGGGCGCCGGTCCACGCGTGGCGCGCGCTGGGCCAGATGGAGGCGCAGGAGGCCGCCGGGCCGCTGCTGGCCCTGCTGGAGCGGCGCAACGAGGACGCATGGGTGCAGGAGGAGCTTCCCGACATCCTGGGGATGATCGGGCCGGCGGCGCTGCACGGGGCTATGCTGCTGCTGTTCGACGAAGAGAAGGGTGACGCCCTGCGGATGGACGCGGGCGCGGTGATCACCAACGTGGCGATGCAGCACCCGGATCGCCGCGACGAAGCCGCGGCGGTGCTGGTGAAGCAGCTGGAAGACTGGCGGCACCAGTCCCGCGACCTGAACGGGTTCCTGATCTCCGAGCTGGTGGCCCTGCGCGAGACGGGCGCCGCCGCCCTGATGGAGGCTGCCTACGCCGCCGGCGCCGTCGCGCCGACCGACTACCGCAGCTGGGACGAAGTGCAGGTAGCGCTGGGGCTGATCTCCCCGCCTGCCACCCCTGATCCGTACGACGACGGGTTCGGCCCGCGCCGCCAGGGCTCCCGCACGCCGCCCGCGGGCGCCGTGGCCAAGGCCAAAGCCCAGCGCAAGGCGGAGAAGGCGGCCCGCAAGCGCAACCGCCAGAAGAAGTAGGGCGGGGACTCACGCGGAGGACGCGGAGGAAAAGAGGACGCGGATGAAAGCTCATCCACGTCCTCTTTTCGTGATTCGTGATCTCCGCGAATTACCAGGTCCGGGTAGAAGGACCAGGATGCCGCGAGTTCGGCCGTTCGAGCAGGCCACCAGGTCAGGCGAGCAGATTTCTCGGTCGGCGCCAGGCGATCTGCCGTCGGCGGGTCCGGTGAGGCGCCTCCTTCGAAATGACAGACCGGGGCTCGCTGGCCTGGCTTGGGAGAAGAAGCCGCCGCTACTCCTGCACGGTGAACGGATCGGTGACGACCTCCCGGCGCGGGCCGGGGACGGGGGTCTCGATGTCGGTGCGCAGGCGGTAGATGCCGGGGCCCGGGAAGCGGCTCGCGGACTCGCGGAAGGTGGCGCTCTCGCCCGGCGCCAGCGAGAAGAGGATCATGGCGCACGGGTGCTCCGGCGTGCGCTGCACCTGCCTCCAGCCGCCGCCGGTGCGCTGCTCCACCGTGGCGACGCACAGGTTGTAGCCCACCCGGGTGTCGGAGGTGTTGACCAGGGTGGTGACGATCTCGTCCTGCGGCGTGTAGGCGCGGCGGTCGGCCTCGTACACCACGTTCGGCTCGGGATCGCTGATCAGGCCGTTGCAGGCGGGGAGGAGCGCCACCGCGGCCAGGGCAAGGATTCGGACACGGATACGGGTCATAGTCGGTTCCTGGTCTGTGGGTTGTGATCTACGACCTTGAAGACGGCCGAACGCCCCGGATTGTGACGCCGCTCACCCTCCCATCCGGCCGCTCATCCCAAACACTGCGCGGGGAACGAAAAAGACGCGGAAATCCCCGCGCCCATCATCATCCCGAATCCGGGGAAAAGGACCAGATGCCGCGAGTTGGTCCCCTGAAACGGGCCACCAGGTCGGGCGAGTAGATTTCTCAGTCGGCGCCAGGCGATCTGCCGAGGGCGGGTGCGGGGAGGCGCCTCCTTGGAAAGACAGATTCCATTGCCGATTCGGCATCATCATCCCGCTATTCCCTATTCCCTATTCCCTGTCCCCTGCCTCCTCCCCCGGCAGCAGCACCGTAAACGTGCTCCCCTCGCCGGGCACGCTGTGCACCCGGATCTCCCCGCCCAGCATCCGCACGAAGCGCTCGGCGATGGCCAGGCCCAGCCCGGTGCCCTCGGCGGTGCGGTTCAGGGAGCCGTCGCCCTGCCAGAATGCCTCGAACATCCGCGCCAGGTCCTGCTGCGGAATGCCGATCCCGGTGTCGGCCACGTGGAACGCCACCCGGCCGTCGAACCGCGCGGCCCGCAACTCCACGTGGCCGGCGGGGGTGAACTTGACGGCGTTCCCCAGCAGGTTCAGCAGCACCTGGCGCAGCTTGCGCGGATCGGTGCGCAGGGCTTCGGGCGCGCCCTGCACCTCCGTGCGAAAAACGAGGCCCTTGCTGCCGGCCAGGGGCTCGATGATGGCCGACACCTCGTGCAGCACATCGGCCAGCGCCACGGACTGCAGGTCCACCTCCTCCTTCCCCGCCTCCAGCCGG
>DASQBH010001282.1:0-2251 GCA_035635315.1 Longimicrobium sp. | reverse complement strand
CCAAAGGGGCGTGTGTAGTCCGCCTGCAGCGAGAGCGTGGTGTTCAGCGCGTTGGTCAGCAGGTTCTCCAGCCGCGGCGTGGCCTCGACGGGAAGGTTGTTGTCGATGTTGACCGGGTACTCGCTGAAGCGGTTCTCGATCTCGTTGTCGCCGCGGTTGAACCGCAGCTCCGTCGACAGCTCGTGCCGCTGGGGCGTGATGGTGCGCTTCCACGAAAGCGTGCCGTCCATCGTAAGATCGCTGAACCCCAGCGCGTTCTCGCCCACGTAGCGGCGCAGGGTGGCACCGGCGCCGTCGCTTTCGATGTAGCGGTTCTCGGTGTCGTTCCCGTGGTCGCCCAGGCTCACCATCGCGGTGGACGAGAGCACGTCGCGGGCGGTGAGCTTGTAGTCGGCGCTGCCGTTGAAGATGTGCGACGTCATGTCGCCCAGCCCCAGGATGTCCTGGTCCAGGATGGAGATCGGCGTCGTTCCGGCGGTGGCGTAGCGCTCCAGGTAGTTGAGGCCGCTGCTCTCGCGCTCGTCGTGGCGAAAGCCGTAGCTGCCGAAGAGGGTAAGGTCGCCCGCCTGCCACCCCAGGTTGCCGGAGCCGTTGTAGCGCCCCTCCGTCCCCACGCCGGCGATCAGGCCGCCGCTCAACCCCAGGTCGGCGTTCTGCTTGAGGACGATGTTGATGATCCCCGCCATTCCTTCCGGCTCGTAGCGCGCGGAGGGGTTGGGGATGACCTCCACCCGGTCCACCATGTTGGCCGGCAGCTGGCGCAAGAAGTTGCCCAGCTGGTCGCCCGTCATGGGGCTGGGGCGGCCGTTCACCTGCACGGCCACGTTCTGGTTGCCGCGCAGGCTCACCTTGCCGTCCTGGTCCACCTCCACGGCGGGTACGTTCTGCAGCACGTCCGTGGCGTTGCCCCCCGCCGTGGAGGGCATGTCGCGGGTGCTGTAGGTGTTGCGGTCGGGCGCGAACCCGGCCGGCGCCGCCTCGGCGGTCACGGTGAGCCCTTCCAGCACCACGGCGCCCGCGGCCAGCCGCACGGTGCCCACGTCCGCCTCGCGCGCCTGCGGCGTGATGGCGACGACGGCGGTGGTGGCGGTGCTGTAGCCCAGCGCGCTCACCCTGAGGTAGTAGCGCCCGGGGCGCAGCCCGTCGATGCGGAAGGAGCCGTCCGGGCGCGCCACGGCGCCGGTGACCAGCGTGCTGTCGGCCGCGCTCCACACGGCGACCTGCCCGCCGTTCACCGGCTGCCCCTCGGGGTTGAGCACCGTGCCGCGCACGGTGCCGCCCTGCTGCTGGGCGGCGCCGGGGCCGCCGGGGCGTGCACCCGGGGGCGGCGTGCCGCCGGGCGTCTGCGCCTGGGCACCGCTCGCGATCGCGAGGGCCACGGCGGCTGCCAGGGTCTTGCCGAGGACGTTCATCACAGTTCCGTATCCGTACAGGTGAAGAAAAGTCGTGTCTCAGAAGTGCGTCGGTGCGGCGCCTCTCGAGCGGCCCCGCGCCGGTTCTGACGCGCCCATGGTGCGGATGGTTGTCCGCCCTTCCGGCCCCGGCCGCGTACGCCGCGCGCAGGCGTCCGGTTTCGGCCGCATCCCGCACATTCAGGCTATGGAGCCGCAGCAAAACTCCAGCAGCGGCGCCACGTTCCAAGGACCCGCGCCGGGAGAGAACCGTTGATTAGCGTTCGGTTATGCCTTCGCCACCCGTCCGCCGCCCACAAACAGTCTGCCGCGGTCACGCACCTTGGAGGGCGGATCGCGGCAGATGGGTTCGGATTCGTCTGCCACTCGGGAGACGGATCCACACTAAATCACTTCATACCAACAATTTAACGCATTCGGTCGATTTACGGCAGGGGCAGACCGTGTGATGGTGCGCCGACGCTGTTCAGCCGTCGTTCGGCGGCATCCCCGAAGCCGCCGGAGCGCTTCCCCGTTTCGGGTTGGACATTGGCGTGGGACGTCGGGTTGGGCGGATGGTGCGGACGCAGTGAGGGGCCATGAGAATTTTTTTGAGGGAACCCCTCATGCTCATCCCCATCATCAGCCTGCGACAATGTGTGCCGGAAGCGCACCGGACTCAGCCTCCACGAACACCTGATGCGCGATCTTGAAAAATCTCGGAGCGCGAGAGGGCCGGCGCGTTCCCGCTGCGGTCGTGCGAAGGAAGGTGCACGGGATCGCGCATCAGGTGAAGCCGGATGGCAGGCCGCGGAGCGCTCCCGAAGACGATGGGGTGCCTGAAAAAACGCGGATGGCCC
>DASQBH010001281.1:0-3034 GCA_035635315.1 Longimicrobium sp. | reverse complement strand
CGCGCATTTTCGTCCAGCCAACCCAGCGCATCGGATGGCGGAACCGACGATGGTATCGCATCCCGCTGGTGCAGAACCGCGCACAGGCTCGGCGGCCCGGATGCGGGCGGCGTTCCAGGCACCTGCGCGTCCGCAACGGGGGATGCCGCCAGTTCCAACGGAGCGAATGAATTCGCGGCAACAACGGCACACAGTCCGCCTGGCGCGGACTCGGCGGCCAGGCGGTGTGCGGCGTCCCATGCACCTGCGCGTCCGCAACCGGTGCCTTGGTCCGGCGCTGTGCATATCGAAGCGCCCCGGGCCTGCGGCTACAATCCGCGCAGGCGGATTTTGCGTTTTCCCAGCGGCGAATTCATTCGCTCCTGGCGCGGACTCGGCGGCCCGGATGCGTGCGGCGCTCCAGGCACCTGCGCGTCCGCAACCGGAAACCAGGCTGAATCCGCGGAGGGCATCACCGACGTCACGAGGACCGCGAGCGGGGCTGTCCAGGCTTGCCCTGTCGTCGCGTGAGAGATGCGCGCCCGCAGGGCCGAGAACACGGCGCGGGGGCACGAGCGGGGAGGAAACGGGCCGGGGACGGTGAGCGCCGGGGGCTCGGCGCCGTTGGCAACAGTCGTATCGTTGCCTACGGCGCGCGCAGCCCGACCCGGAGCGCAGCGGAGGGGCACGCCCAGACCGGTCGTCGAAGTCGCCGGCGGTGATCCCGAGAGATCAGCCGGGGCGGATGTCGTCGTCCTCGCGCGCGCGGAAAAGCAGGACGTCTGCGGGCGGGGCATCGGCGGAAAGCTTGAGCGGCCGCTCGTACCCCCGGCGCACGTCGTAGCGCAGCTCGTACGGGCCCATGCGCGGGCCGGCGGGAAGCAGGTCGCGGTCGCGGGAATGGCGCGACGCGGCGCGGTCGGATGCGTGGGGCATGCACGGGCTCCGGGGTGCGGGGGGTGGCGGTACCCCGGACGCAAGATCGGCGCCCGCCCCAGGACAGGGACGGGCGCCGACAGTACCTCTACAACGCAGCGTTCAGGCGCGGCGGCTCACACCTCGAGCGGACGCTCCTCGACGATGGCGCGCAGCTCCTTGGAGGGCTTGAACACGGGCACGGCGCGCGGCGGAACCTCCACCGGGTCGCCGGTGCGCGGGTTGCGGGCCAGGCGGCTCTTGCGCTCGCGCACCTTGAAGGTGCCGAAGCCGCGGATCTCGATGTTCTGGTGCTCGGCCATCGCGTCCTTGACGGCGTTCAGGAACGCGTCGACCACCACCGCGCAGTCGCGCTTGGTGACTCCCGGCCCGATGTTGTCGGCGACGCGCTGGACGAGGTCCGCCTTGGTCATGTGAGATGCTCCTCCTGGGGGTTGGTGCCGTGCGTGGCTGCGTGCGAGGCAATGGGGCGCAGGATGCGCCAATTCCGCGCGAATCTTGGTGTTCCGGGCAGGGGATTCCGCGCCGGGGGGCGTGGAGCGGGCCGGCCCGGTATGGCCGAATGCGTCCGATCAGGTACGGGAGCGGCGAATGCGGCCGACGCCGGAGAGGCGCGGGTGAAGTGTCCTAACGAACTGGTGGAAGGTCACTTAGTATGGGCGGAAGGATAATCCGCGCCCCGTGCCCCGTCAAGCATCTCGCTCGCCGGGTGCGGGGCGGCGCGCCATCTCATCCACAAACCGGTCAAAGAGATAGCGCGAGTCGTGGGGTCCCGGGGCCGCCTCGGGGTGGTATTGAACGGAGAAAACCGGCCGCTCCCGGTGCTCCAGCCCCTCGACGGTACCGTCGTTCAGGTTCATGTGAGTTACCCGCAGTTCCGGCGCGCCGGGGATGCCGCCCTCGTCGCCGCGCACGGCAAAGCCGTGGTTCTGCGCGGTGATCTCCACGGCGCCGTCGTGCAGCCGGCGGACGGGGTGGTTGCCGCCCCGGTGGCCGTACTTGAGCTTGTACGTCTCCGCGCCGAACGCGCGGGCGATGAGCTGGTGCCCCAGGCAGATGCCGAAGATGGGGGTGCCCTGCCCCGCCAGCCGGCGGATGGCGTCGAGCGCGTGCCCCACGGCCTCGGGGTCGCCGGGCCCGTTGGAGACGAACAGCCCGTCCGGCCGCGCGGCCACGATCTCCTCGGTGGGCGTCTCCGCGGGGAGGACGGTGACCTCGCACCCCTTCTGCGCCAGCAGCTTGAGGGAGTGCGACTTGACGCCGAAGTCGTACGCCATGACGCGGAAGCGGGCGTCGCCGGCGGCGGGAACGGTGTAGCGCTTGTCCGTCGACACGCCGCACGCCAGGTCCAGCCCCTCCATGGGCGGCTGGGCGCGGATCTGCTCCAGCAGCGCGTCCGCATCCACGTCGGCGGGGGCGATGGCGCCGCGCATGGCGCCCAGCGAGCGGATGTGCCGGGTGAGCGCGCGCGTGTCCACGCCGGTGATGGCGACGACGTTGTGGCGCCGGAGATAGTCGTCCAGCGACTCGGCCGCGCGCCAGTTGCTGTACACGGGGGGCGCCTCGTGCATCACGAACCCGGCCACCTGCGGGTGCGCGCTCTCCTCGTCCTGCGCGTTTACCCCGTAGTTGCCGATGAGCGGGTAGGTCATGGTGATGATCTGCCCGCTGTACGAGGGGTCGGTAAGGACCTCCTGGTACCCGGTCATGGAGGTGTTGAAGACCACCTCGCCGAACGCGGTGCCGAGCGCGCCGTAACCCTGGCCGCGGAACGCGCGGCCGTCTTCGAGCATGAGAACAGCGGCCTGGGCCACCGGTCCTCCGGGTGCGTGTGGGGGCAAGTTCAACGTAGAGCGGGAGATGCGGGGCGGAATCTGGCGCCCCGCTGTTCGTGTGTCAAGCAAGGGCCAGGGTGGCTGGCGGGAAACGTCTGCGTGCGGGACCCGGCAGGGATGGGATTGCATCCGCAAGACGCCCCTCTCCCGGCCTCTCCGCCCCAAAAACCCTGGGGGAAGCCCTGGGGCTCGTCGACAAGCTTTAGCCTGCGCCCGACGGCGCCCCCCTCCCCGGCCCTCCCCCGCAAACTGCGCGGGGGAGGGAGAAGTCGATCCCGCTTCGA
>DASQBH010001280.1:0-6306 GCA_035635315.1 Longimicrobium sp. | reverse complement strand
GGGGCGCAGCCGCGGTCGGCGAGCAGCCAGGGCGACTGGCGGAGGAGCGCGCCCAGCGCGTCGGGCGCGCCGAAGGGGCTCAGCGCCGTGGCCTCGTCCGCGTGGACGCGGGGAAAGAGGAGGCCGGCCAGCGGCGCCGTGCGCCGCCACGCCCCGGGAAAGCGCTCGCGGGCGTCGGTGGAGCCGCGGCGGTGGTGGACCACGCCCTCCTCCCACCCCGCGTCCAGGTGAAAGGGGCGGGGGAGGCCCTCCACCGCGATGCGCCCCGCCGCGTCGTGGTGCAGCACCACGTGGTCGTCCGACACGTACCGCCACCCCGCGCGCACCAGGTTGGCGGTGGTGGTGGTCTTGCCCGCGTGCGTATCGCCCACCAGCAGCCACGCCCCCCCGTCCGGCGGCACCACGGCCGCCGCGTGCACCAGCGCGCGGCCCATCCGCCCCAGCAGCAGCGCGCACGCCAGCGTGGCGCCGGCGTACAGCGCCCACATCACCGTAAAGGGGTCCCCGCCCTCCGGCGTGTACAGGTCGGCCTCCACGGCGGCCAGGTCCACGGTGCCGTACACGCCCGCGGGGCCCAGCAGCAGCGTGCGCTCCCCCTGCACCCACCCCGCGACCGTCCCCAGCTCCAGCGTCCGCGCCTCCGCCGGACGGGCGGGGGGCGGCGCGTCGGCGTAGCGGACGCGGATCACCGCGCCGGCGGGATCGGCCGGCGTGTCGTCGGGGACCTGGGGGAGCCAGCGGGCGAGCGCGGACAGGAGGGGCGGGTGCACCTCCAGCCGCAGCAGGCCGTCTTGCAGAAGGGAGCGAACGATCACGCGCGCGTCGGCAAAGGGATCACGCGCGCAGGGCGAAGGGGTTCATGCGGTCGGGCGGGGGGGGCTCGGCGGCGGGGTCGCGCACCACCCAGGCGTGGGCCACGATCGGCGTCTCCGTTCCCTGGCCCGCGCGCACGCCGATGCGCACCACGGCGGGAACGCCGTAGCGGCGCAGCGCCAGGCACTCGGCCACGCTGCGGTACAGGCAGGTGTTGCGCCAGGGAAGCCCCGGCACCGCCGACAGCACCCGCACCCCCACGTACGACGCCCGGACCACGCCGCGGGGCGGGTCCGGGTGCCCGGTGGAGGAGGCGGGGGGAACCAGCAGCTCCTGCCAGCGCCGGCCGCGCAGCCACAGGGGCACGCGCAGCGCCGACCAGGCGCCGGTGAGCGCCGCGCCGGCCAGTCGGGTCACGCCGCGTCGCCCCCGGCGGGCGCCACCAGCCCGCGCTCCGCCAGGTCCTCCAGCAGCCGGTCCACCTCGGCCGCGGCCACGGGGCGCTCCACCTCGAACTGGGCGCACAGGTCGTCCACCAGCGCCTCGCGCCCCAGCCCGCGCTCCAGCCCCTTGTAGATCACGGCCGCCGTGGCGTTAAGCCGGTAGTAGTTCTTGGTGTCCATGTGCAGGAGCACCGCCTCGCCTTCGAGGTGGGCGGCCAGCACGTCGTCGGGAACCCGGTGGGTGCGCGCGTCGTCCGTCATCGATCCGTCGTTGGAATGTGCTACTGTGCCACCGCGGGGCGGCGCGGAAAGCCGCCCTGCACGGGGATGGGGTTCACCGTCTGCGGGGCCGCGGGGTCGATCCACACCATCCGGGTGTCGCTGGTGGAAACGAACTCGGTGTAGACCAGCCGCCCGTCCTTGGTCCACGCGGGCTCCGCCTCCGTGCCCGCGCGGCTGCTGAGCCGGGTGACGGCGCCGTCGGAGACGCGCACCACGAAGATGGCCGGGTCGCCCTCGCGGGTGGAGGCGAACGCCACCCACTGGCCGTCGGGGCTCCACGCCGGGTCCACGTCGGCCGCGGTGCCGCCGGCCAGCAGCTGCGGCTCGCCGCCCAGGGTGAGCTGGTAGATGTCGGCGGTGCCGGTGGCCGTGCCCACGAACGCCAGCCGGGCCCCCGTGGGCGCCCACGACGGCGAGGTCTCGGGGCTGCCGCCAAAGCCGAAGTTGGGCGCCGCCTGGGCCGCGCCGGCGCCGGTGGAGTTGGAGGTCCACACCTTGGCCACCCCCGAGGGGTCCGTGGCGAACGCCAGCCGCTGCCCGTCCGCCGACAGCGCGGGCGCCGACTCGGAGCGGGTGCTGGTGGTCACGCGCGTCTCCGTGCCGCCGGCCAGGGGGATGGAGTACAGCTCGCCGTTGCCGTGGCGAAAGGTGACGAAGGTCACGATGCCGCCGCCCACCGTGGGGTCGCGGTCGTCGGCCGCGTTCTGCGTGAGCCGGGCGAGGTCGCCCCCGTCCAGCGCCACCTTGTAGATGTCGCGGTTGCCGTTCGCCGCCATGTCGAACACCACCGTCGGCGGTGCCTGCACGGTCAGCTTGAGCGTCCCCGACCGCTCGCCCGTGCTCGCGCGAACCTCGATCTCACCGGTGCGCAGCAGGCGCAGGGTGCCGCCGTCCACCACCTGCGCGGCGTCGGCGGGGCTCACGGTGAGCGTCACCTGCGCGGGGGCAACCGGCTGCCCGTCGGCCGTAACCGACACGGTGACGACGTCGCCGCGCTCCAGCCGGCCGGCGGAGGTCAGCGCCAGGGGGTCGGGCGGCGGCGTGGGGCCTCCGCCTCCGCCTTCGCGGCAGCCGGCCAGCAGCGCGGCCGCCAGCACGGGGACGGCGAGGCTCCGCGGAACGCGGAAGTTGGAGAGGGACACGGCAGTGCGGCGGGTGAGGGGAACGGCGCGGGACAGCCCATCAAATATGGACTTGCGGGGCGCGGCGCACCAGTGGGACGTGCCGGCGGAGTACACCGTCCGCGCACGCGGGTGCCCGACCATCCCGTGAGAACGTTCGGAAGCCTCCGCACCCGCACGGCCGGAGCCGGACCGGTGCGTGAAAGCCGCGCGGTCGTTCCGCTCGCCGTCCGGCCCTCGCGCGCGGGGGGCGATCTGGTGTCACCTCGCCGTTCTGCACCGCAGCTGTTCCCGTGAGGACAGGGGGAACACCGGCTTGTTCACTTTGCCTCTCGGGCAGCGGATCCAAGGCATCGCAAGCCGGATTTCTTGATCATCCGCATCACGGATTCAACACAATCTAAACATTTCCGGATATAAAGTAGCGACTCGCGCCTGCCCGTTCTTCCGCGAGAGGACGGTGCTGGTTCGTGCCTTTACATTCTCTGTTTTCACGTCCTTTAACGTGTGTCGCAAAGATGCACAACTGCGAGTCGTCTTTTCCTGTGTAGTGGAATCGACGGTGGCCTCATTCAATCTCATCTTGATACACACGAACGTTTTATGGGCAGTGCGCCGCGTTTTGGCAGAGGACTGGCGCTCACAGGGAAAGGTTGTTATGGTGGAGGGAACAACCATTCGTTTGTGCATTAAACAGCGGTTTAGGTATCTGTTTCTCTGCTGCGTAGCAGCCGGTTTTCACGCGGGACGGGAGTCGTGAAACCGGGTGTGTGAGGTTCTATTCGGCCAATGCGTGAACTTTTCTGGTTCTCGCGGCGGCTCTCTGCCCCCATGCCCGTGGGGCCGGTGGGCGCCAGCACCTGAGAGGAGGTTCTGCCGATGCGTTCAGCGTCCGGATCGACGCGGTCTTGTGCCGCCGCCTTGTTGATCGCGGCGGCTTTTGCCGCGCCGCTCTCCGCCCAGCACGAGCACCACCCGCCCGCCGCGCAGCCCGCGCCGCCGAATCCGCTGGCGTCGCCGCTGCCCGCCGCGCAGCCGGCGCCCGAGCCGGAGGGCCCGCCGCGCGCCGTGGTGAACTTCGCGTTTCACCCCGTGCGCGAGGGCGACACCGGCGTAAACGCGGGCGACGAGGCCGAGCTGCGCATCCGGGTGACCGACCCGGCCACCGGCCAGCCCGTGCGCGGACTGCTCCCCATGGGGTGGATCGACTACCGCGCGGACGAGGCGGTGACGGCGGGGGAGAGCTGCCGGCAGAAGGTGGGCGCCTTTCTGGACGGCACGCTGCACGTAAAGCACGGGCAGATCAACATCACCCAGCCCGTGGAAGACCTGAACGGGCACTTTCTGCTGGCGCTGGCCCGCTCGCCCCAGGTGGTGGTGATCGACCCCGTCAAGGGCTTCGGCCGCACGCGGCTGTACACGACCGTCATTCTTCCCGGCGTGGGCGAGGACTGGGCGAGCACCGCGGACGACCGGCGCGTGTTCGTCACCATCCCCGGCGACGGCAAGGTGGCGGTGGTCAACACGCACAGCTGGCGGGTGGACACCCTGCTGGCCGCGGGGACGAAGCCGATGCGCGCCGCCCTGGACGGCGCCGGGCGGCTGTGGGTGACGGACGACGCCGGCGCGCAGAGCGCCGTGCGCGTGTTCGACGCGGAGTCGCTGGCGGAGCGCGCCGTGATCCCCGTGGGCGCGGGGCCGCACGTGATCGCCTTCTCGGCGGACGGGCGGCTGGCGTTCGTCGCCGCGCGCGGCGCCGGCGAGGTGGTGGTGATCGACGCGCAGGCGCTGCGGGCCACGGCCGCCGTGCGCACGGGCGACGGGCCGGCGGACATGGCCTGGTCCACCGCCCGCGGCGCGCTCTTCGTGGCCAACGAGGGGGACGGCACCGTGGCCGTGGTGGATCCCGCCGCCCGCGCGGTGACGGAGCGCATCCCCTTTGCCCCCGGCATCCGCTTCATCCGCTTCGCCCCCACCCCGGCGCACGGCGACGAGCACGCGGGGCACGGGGGGATGCAGCCCACCGACGCGTCGCGGCTGGCGTTCGTCGTCAACCCGGCCGCGGGGACGCTGCAGATCTACGACGCCCTGTCGAAGCAGGTCATCCGCACCCTGAGCGGCGCCCCGGAGCCGGACCAGATCGGCTTCAGCGCCAACTTTGCCTACGTGCGCACGGCGGGGACGGCGTCCGTCGCCATGATCCCCCTCAACAACCCCACCTCCGGCGCCACGGGACCGCACGACTACTTTCCCGCCGGGAGCCGGCACCCCGGCTCGGTGGCGGCGACGGGGCTGGGCGACGTGGTCGTCACGCAGCCGGGGATGCACGACGCCGTGTACGTGCTGAACCCGGCGGAGCGGATGATCTACAGCTACCACTACATGGAGGGGATGCCCGTTCCCCACGGCGGGCTGACGACGTACGGGTTCGAGCCGCGGGCCATCCGCACCGTGTCGAGGCGGATGCGCGAGTTGGAGCCCGGCACCTACGCCGCCACCGTGCGGCTGGAGCGCGCGGGCGACTACGACCTCATCGTCCGCATCCCCGAGCCGTACGCGCTGGGGTGCCACGGCTTCAGCATCCGGCCGGACCCGGAGCGGGTGGCCGACCGGCTGCGCATCGTCCCCGGCGAGCTGCGGCTGCGGCCGGGCGCCAACACCGTGCGTTTTCGCCTGGCGGACAGCCAGACGGGGGAGCCGCTGGAGCGGGTGGAGGACCTGACGGTGCAGTTCGCCAGCACCGACGGCTTTGCGCAGCGGCTGGTGGCGCGGCCGGCCGGCGGCGGCGTGTACGAGGTGTCGCTGGAGCTTCCCGGCACCGGCGTCTACTACGCCAGCTTCGAGGTGCCCTCGTACGGCATCACCCTGCGCGACCGCTCTCCCGTGATCTTTCATGCCGCCGACGGCGAGAGCTGACGCCGCCCCCGGGCTCTCCGGCGCCGTGGCGCCGGAGTACCTGGAGGAGCACCGCCTGGCCCCCCTTTCGTGGGAGGCCGGGCGGCTGGTGCTGGGGCACGCCGGGCGCCCGGACCCGCAGGCCGTGGCGGAGCTGGAGGCGCTGTTCGGCGCGGCGGCGGAGCTGCGCGAGCTGGACGACGAGGAGCTGGCCGACGCCATCGAGCGCGCCAGCGGCCGCGCCGAGCCCACCGCCGCCGGGCTGATCGCCGACCTGGGTGGATCGACGGAGTCCTCCGCGGATGGGGAGGGCGCGGCGCACGACCTGGAGCAGATGGCCAACCAGGCGCCCGTCGTCCGCCTGGTGAACCTCCTGCTGGCGGAGGCGGTGGAGGCGGGCGCCAGCGACGTGCACCTGGAGGCCGAGGGGCGGTCGATGAGCGTGCGCTACCGGGTGGACGGCGTGCTTCAGCCCGCGCCCTCGCCCCCCGCGCACCTGCGCCACGCGGTGGTCAGCCGCCTCAAGATCATGGCGGAGATGGACATCGCCGAGCGCCGCCTGCCGCAGGACGGCCGCGTTCGCCTGCGCACGGGCGAGCGCGAGCTGGACGTGCGCGTCTCGACGCTTCCCACGCTGCACGGCGAGTCCGTCGTCCTCCGCCTGCTGGACGTGGAGGGACAGCGCGTGGGGCTGGACGGGATGGGGATGGCGGACGATCCCCTGGCCGCCCTCCTCCGCTTCGCCGCGAAGC
>DASQBH010001279.1:0-3829 GCA_035635315.1 Longimicrobium sp. | reverse complement strand
GCACGGCGCAGTATTCCTGGCGCGGATCGCAGCCCTGGGCCCGCGCCGGGTTCGCCCACGCCAGCAAGGTTGCGGCGACCGCCAGCGCCATTCGTAAAAGGGAGATTCGCGTTCGCATCGGTGCTTTCGTTCCAGGGTTCGTTGCGCTCCGTGAACCGGTTCCGGCACCGCCGGCGCTGCGCGGGCGAAAGCGGCGAAGGAAGGCTCATCGGGGCGGGGAGGGTGTTCGGGAATCTACCGGGGTGCCGCGGCGGCCCCAGCCCTCCGGGGCGAACGACACCGCCCGCGGGGTGAAGCTGCAGGGGTGCGCGGCGAAGGTGAGCGCGGAGGGCGGCTTCGGGGAGCCGCCCTCCGCGTTTGATTGGAGATGACACATGCCCTGGGCGAGACCAGATCCCGAAAAGAGCGTTTCCTGAGGGAGCACCGCACAGAACCTGAACCTTCACGACCACCTGCGCGCGACCGAAGGATCTCCTTTCGGCGGCCCCGGAGCCGGATTCACGGCATAGATCCAGCCCCGCGGTTTTGCCGGCGAGATCCTTCGGTCGGCGCCCGGGCCGCGCGGTTGCGCCGTGTTCATTGCGGCGCCTCCCTCAGAGGGTGTTGCCAAACCTCCCACGCAAACAGTCATCCTGAGGGAGGCGTCGCACCGCAACCTGTTCTCACGACATTGTCTGGCGCCGACCGAAGGACCTTGCCGGCAGAACCGTGGGGCCGGGTTTCTGCGCGGGCCCTTGCCCCTCGTGGGCGGAGAGAAGGTCCTTCGGTCGCGCGCAAGCAATTGTGATGCTTATCGTTACGCGCGAGCGCTCCCTCAGGATGACATTGCTGGATGCGTGGGCTGATACCGAATCCTGAAAAAGAATTGGCATACGGAGCAACGGAGCAACGGAGAGGGAACATGATCTCCGTTCCTCCGTTGCTCCGTATGAAACCCAATCTTTTTGCGGATCTGGTATGAGAGGTTTGGCAACACCCTCTCAGGAAGTCACGGGGGGTATTTCCAGATTCGTGATAAGCAAGTGGGGCGGATCGCATCGTCGCGACCCGCCCCACGCGTTTGCATTGGGCATGGGATCATGAGTCCCCTGCTCGAGGCGGAGTGCCCCCTGCCCCGTCCGCTTCGCCGGCATCCACTCGTCGTGATGCCGGCTCGGCCGTCTGGTTCGCGCCTGCGTTGTCCCGGCTCTGCTCCAGCTGTCGCCGCTGGTTGGCCACGCTTCTCTCCATCGCCTGCAGGTTGCGCTCGAACTCGGGCGTCCCGCGCAGCGCGGCGAGCGTGGGCAGGCGCCGCGCCGCGCGAACGTGCAGGTATCCGCGCTCTACCGCCAGCGTGAACCACCGGTTCGCTTCGGTCAGCTCGCCGCGCATGGCATGGACCTGCGCCAGGACCAGCCGGGGATGGGAGCCGTCGTGGCCGTAGGCCATGGAATCGCGCGCGGCGGACGCGGCGGTGTCCAGCGCCGCCGAGGCCAGCGTGGCATTTCCCAGCCCCTGGTGCACCAGCGCCAGCAGCACGGGCGCGCAGCGCCACGCCCGCTCCCCGTGCGCCCGGGCCTGCTCGCCGGCCCGGGCCAGCCGGCCGTTGAGCGCTTCCCACTGAAACACCTGGCACCACCCCTGCCCGGAGCCGAACCCCCTCATCTCGGGCTCGCCACGCTCGGCTTCGCCTCTCAGCCAGTAGAGCGTCGCCAGCCGGAACCGGGCATCGGGCGCGTTGGGGGCCACCGCCACCGCCTCGCGGTACGTTCGCTCGGCGCGGCCGTCGTCGCCCAGCACCTCGTACGCCAGCCCCAGCCGCCACTGCGCCGTGGAGGACCGGGGCTCGATGGATACGGCCTGCTCCCCGTAGCGCACGCCCTCCTGTACGTATCCCTGCTCCAGCATCACCAGTCCCAGGTTGCTCCGCCCGGACCCGTCGCCGCCCCGGGGACTGAGCGCCTCCGCGTCGCGCAGCGCGGCCAGCGCCGCATCGAACCGGCCCACCTCGCGCAGCACCACGCCCAGCGCGGCGTGCGTACGCTCCTCCCGCGGCGCCAGCGCCACCGCCTGCCGCGCCGCGGCGATGGCGGAGTCGTGCCACACCCGCGCCCCGGTGAGCTGGCCGCGCACGCCGTACCCGCGGGCGAGCCCCGCGTAGGCCAGGCCAAAGCGCGGATCCAGCCGCAGGGCCTCCCGGAAGCGGCCGATCGCCTGTTCGTTTCCCTCCAGCGTCCGCACCGGCGGGTACAGCAGGCCGCGCCCTTCCAGGTACAGGTAATAGGCATCCTCGTTGGCGGTGGGTGCCACCGCCAGCCGGGCGCGCTGCGCGCTGGACAGCCGCACCCCCAGCTCGTCGGCGATCTGCTCGCCGATCTGCCTCTGCAGGTCGTGGAGGTCGCCCGTCTCTTCGTACCGCTTGGTCCACCGGCACTCGTCGCTGCGGCTGTTCCACAGGTGGACGATGGCCACCAGGCGCGTCCCGGCGGGTCGGACGATCAGCTCCAGGACGTCGGCGGCCCTCAGCTCACGGCCGATCTCGCCCATGGACAGGCCCCGGGCCTCGTAGCTTCCCTTGTCGTTGAGCGGCAGGACGCGCAGTCCCACCCCCGCGTCCACCAGGCTGCTGCGCAGCTCTTCCGCCAGGCCGAGAGAAAGCGGGTCCTTGGTCGACGTAAGCAGCGCCAGCGAGAGGTCGTGCGACGGCCGGAGCCGGGAGATCACCCGGGGAAGGGCCAGCGACCCTCCCAGGAGCACCGGCGTCAGGACCAGCACGGCGAGCACCAGCACGTAGCGGCCCCGCGCGGCGCGGTCCGCCGCGCCCTGCGGCCGGCCCTGCACCCACGCGGCCGCAAGCGCCACGAAAAAGCCGAGCACCGCCACCCAGGCGGCTGCCCGCAGCACCCAGGAGGGAGGCTCGAGCATGGCGAGCACCGCCCCCGCGGTCGTAAGGGCCGCGAGCGCCGCCTTCCAGTACTGGTTTACCACGGGTGCGAGACAGCGCACCACGTCCGCGTGGAGGGCGGCAAGCTGGGTGCTGACGCCGCGCTTGCGGCCGTCGTTGCCGGGGGAGAGCCTGAGGGAGCTCATCGGCGCAGGGGGGAAGCAAGGTGAAGTGCAGACCCGGCGAGGGCGGACCAGCAGCCCGCTCGGCGTTGCGTCGGTGGGAGCACCGATCGCCCGGGATCCGGAGTGCGACGGTCGTCGCGGTGAGAGCAGCGCCAGAACGTGGCGCGCGCAGGCCGGCAAAGCATATCGCGAGCCGCAGATCAAACGACTCCATAAATCTCCGTAAGGCCATGCACTGCATAGGATTGCAGCTTTTGCGGAGATCCGGACAGGGACGGGCGGCCGGGATGCGGGTCGCCGTCGGCACACGGAATGGGGCATCGCTGTCCCATGCCACGCCGGCCCCGTGCACCGCGACCGCATCGTCCTTCGAACCTCGCGCCAGCCCCGCCGGTGCGAGTCGCGGGTCGCCGCCCGCCGCCGAGCGGGTCGATCCTCACATCAGGTAGATGGACACGGACGCAAGAATCCCCGGCCGCGCTGCCGCGACGGCCGGGGATCCATATTCCAGACGATCCAGGGAGCAGGGGGGGTTATACCGAATCCTGAAAAAGAATGGGCATACGGAGCAACGGAGCAACGGAGCAACGGAGAGGGAGCATGATCTCCGTTCCTCCGTTGCTCCGTATGAAACCCAATCTTTTTGCGGATCTGGTATTATATTATACCGAATCCGGAAAAAGAAACGTGACTTCCTGAGGGAGCGCCCGCGCAAGTCCAGCGGCCCGCATTGCGTTCTGCGCGCGACCGAAGGACCTTCTTTCCGCCACGCAGGGGCCGG
>DASQBH010001278.1:0-3933 GCA_035635315.1 Longimicrobium sp. | reverse complement strand
CTCCGCGACCTTGTCCAGGTACCGCTGCTGGGGGATCAGGCCGGCGCGGCGCAGGAGCAGGTCGGTGTAGTAGGTGGTGATCCCCTCCACCACCCACAGGTCGCGCGTGTAGTTCTCGCGCGTGTAGTCGAACGGGCCCAGCGCGGCGGGGCGGATGCGCTTGCCGTTCCAGGCATGGAAGAGCTCGTGCGCGGCCAGGCCCAGAAAGCTCTCGTACTGCGGGCCGCGAAAGCCCCAGCGGTCCGCCAGCAGCGACGTGGAGTTGCGGTGCTCCAGCCCGCCGCCTCCGCCGTTCGTCAGGTGGAGGATGAAGGTGTAGTGCGGATAGGGGAGCTTGCCGAAGATCTCCCGCTCCGCCAGGACGATGCGGGTGGTGTCCTGCGCCAGGCGGCGGGGATCGGCGTTGCCGCGGCCCCAGATGGCGTACTGGTGCGGCACCCCGTCCACCAGCCACTGCACCAGCTGGTGCGTGCCGATCTCCAGCGGCGAGTCCACCAGCTCGTCGAAGTTCGCCGCGCGGTACCGCCCTTCGCCCACCTCCTGCAGCGCCGTGGTCACCCGCCACCCCTGCGGCGCCTGCACCTGCACCTCCGCCGGCTCGCCCTGGCGCCCGTCCACGTACAGAAAGACGCCGGCGCCGATCACCGACGCGTGCGAGCCGTCCACGTGCGAGGTGCGCACCGTCAGCTCGTCGGCGTGGACGATCCACCGCGCGCGCAGCACGCCGTCGCCGGGCGCGTCGACCCGCCAGGTGTGCTTGTCGGTCTTGTGCGAGGGGACGGGGTTCCGCGCGCCGTCCATGGCTTCGAACTGCACCACGTTGCGCGCGAACTCGCGCATCAGGTACGAGCCCGGCGTCCACGTGGGCATGACGAGGGAGGCGGCGCCGTGCACGCCGGCTACCTCCATCTCCACGGCGATCAGGTGGGTGCGCGGGTCCGGCAGCTGGAGCCGGTAGACGATGTCGGCCACGCGGCTACTTGCGGCGGCGGAAGAAGAGGGTGGCGACGATCCCCGCCACCACGCCCGCGCCCACCACCATCGCCGGCTTCTTCAGCCCGTCCGCCCGGGCTTCCTTGGCGATGCTGCCGGCCATGAAGACGATGTTGGCGGGGCGCTCGGCCAGGCGGCGCATCAGGTACGGATACCAGCTGTCGCCGAAGGGGACGTAGACGCGGACGTTGTACCCCTCCTCGTGCAGCCGCGTCTGCAGGTCGCGGCGCACGCCGTACAGCATCTGGAACTCGAAGGATTCCTTGTCGATCGCCCGCTCCCAGACAAAGCGCCGCGCCGCGTCGATGATGGTCTCGTCGTGCGTGGCGATGGCGGGATAGTTGCCGCCCTCCAGCAGCCGCTTCATCTGGTCCACGTAGGCGCGGTCCGTGTCGGCCTTGTCGGGATAGGCCACGGACTCGGGCTCCTGGTAGGCGCCCTTCACCAGGCGCACGCGGGCGCCCAGCGCCAGCATCCGCTCCACGTCGTCGTGGGCGCGGCGCAGCATGGATTGGAGGACGGTGCCCACGTTGCGGTATCCGTCCGCCCACAGCGCCTCGACCATGGCCACGGTGCGCTCGGTGTAGGCGCTGCTCTCCATGTCCAGGCGAACGAAGATCTCGCCCTCGCCGTCGCCCAGCTCGCGGGCGCGGCCCAGCACCCGCTCGATGTTCTCGCGGCAGAACGCCTCGTCGATGTCCAGCCCCAGCTGCGTGGGCTTGATGGACAGGTTGGCGTTCAGCCCGTCGCGCACGATGGACTCGATGATCTTGACCGCCATGTCGGCGGCCTGCGTGGCCTCCTCGCGCGACTTTACGGACTCGCCCAGGAAATCCAGCGAGACGGTGAGCCCCTGGTCGTTGAGCTCGCGGGCGGCGCGAAGCGCGTCGTCCAGCGTGTCGCCGGCCACGAAGCGCATGGCGAAGCTGCGCGAGATCGGCGCGCGGGTGATGACCTTCTTGGCCGTGTTGCTCTCGCTCAGGCGGAGCAGGCTCGTCTTGAGCATACGTGCGGTCGCGTGTGTCGATCTGATTTCGCGCGCGGCGGCGGGGCGCTCAGCCCTCGTCCGCCTGGGCGCGGCTGCGTGCGATGGCCTCGTCCAGCAGGGCGCGCACCTCGCGGAGCGAAAGCGCCTCGAGGAGGGCGCGGGCCTCGTCCTCGGTGCGAGCGTGCACCAGGTCGCCGGTCTCCAGGTGCCCCATGATGGCGGAGCCGGTCTGCGCCCAGCGGATGAAGACCAGGTACCCGGCGTACGGCAGCGCGTCGTCACCGGTGGCATCGGTCTCGATGCCCACGGTATACGGCTCGCCGTCGCCGGCCTCGAACGCGGCGGCGCGGCCGTGGACGGCCATGTATCCGCCCAGCGTCGCTTCGTCCGCGTCCGGCGGCGCGACGGGGTTCAGCCGGTCTTCTGCGCTGGCGTACTTCATGGCCGGCAAAAGTACGCATGCCGGGTGCCGGGCGATAGAGCGGGCGGGTGACGGGGTGATGGGGTGATGGTGCGGGTCCAGGGGGTGTGGCTCGGCGACAGGGATCGGACTGCGTCCGCGGGGTGCCCCTCCCCCGGCCCCTCCCCGTTCGTTCCTCACGGAGAGGGGAGAATTCGATCGCGCTACGGAAGGTGCGTCGCACCTCCCTCCCCCACGCAGTTTGTGGGGGAGGGCCGGGGAGGGGGGCGCCCGCCCCTCGCACCGCACCTGCCGGAGCGCGCGGCCCCGTACCCCCTCCCGCCCTTCATCCACCCCGCGCGGGGGTGATACCTTTCTCCCGCCTCCGCCTCCCGGATTCGGGAGGCGCCGCTTTTCCGTACGAGCAGATCGATGAAGATCACCATGCTGGGCCACGCCGGCCTGAAGGTGGAGACCCTGGCGGGCGCCACCGTCCTGTGCGACCCGTGGCTCTCGCCGGAGGGATGCTTTCAGGCTGGCTGGTTTCCGTTCCCCGACAACGAGCACCTGCTGGCGGACGAGCGGCTGCTGCGCCCGGACGCCGTCCTCCTTTCACACGCGCGCCAGGACCACGCGGACCCGTGGTTCCTGGAACGCCTCCACCCCGACGTGCCGGTCTACATCCCGCGCCCCTCCGCTCCCGTGCTGAAGGAGAAGGTCCTGCGCGACAGCGGGCGCCGGGTCATCGAGGTGGATGAATGGGAGGAGGTGGAGGTCGCCCCGGGCGTCGTCTCGTTCTTCGTCGGCGAGCCTCCCCTGAACGGCCGCTCGGCGATCGTGGTCCGCGCCGACGGGCGGACGCTGCTCGACATGAGCGACGCGCGCCTCTTTCCCGTGCAGCTGCGCGAGATCCGCAGCATGGTGGGTGGAACCGTGGATGCCTTCGCGTTCCAGGGCGCGGGCGCGTCGTGGTTTCCGATGGTCTACGGGTACGCTGCGGAGCGCGCGGCGTGGCTCTCGAAGAAAAAGCGGCTCGGCGCGCTGCTCTACTGCCAGAAGGCGATGAAGGTGGTGGAGCCCGTGGTCGGATTGCCCTTCGCCGGGCCCCCCGCCTTTCTGGATCCCGACCTCTATCCTCACAACGCCCAGCAGGAGGAGGAGGGGAGCCTGCCTGATCCGCAGCAGGTGGCGGACTGGCTGGCCAAGCGCGGGATCGCCGCCACCGCCGTCCTGCTCCCCGGCGACGCCTGGGATGCCGAGGCCCCGGGCAAGGTGGCGGACCCGCGTTGGGACGGTTTTTCCTTTGCGAACCGCTGGGAGTACCTGCGCGACTACGCGCCGCGCCGCCGCCCGCGGCTGGACGCGGTGCTGGCGCGCTTTCCCGAGCCGTGGGAGTCGCTGGAGGGGCCGTTCCGCGCGTACATGGAGGACCTTCTCTCCATGAGCCCGTACTTCAACGGGCGCATCGGCATGCGCGTGGGCTTCGACGTGCGCGGACAGGGCGGTGGGGAGTGGAGCGTCGACTTTCGCCCTGGCCACGAGGGGGTGCACC
>DASQBH010001277.1:0-3877 GCA_035635315.1 Longimicrobium sp. | reverse complement strand
GGGCTACTTTCCCGCCCAGCACGGGGTGAAGTACACGCTGGAAGAAGACATGTACAACCCCCGCAAGTACGACCAGGTGCAGATGCCGCTGGACCTGCCCAACATCGCCACGGTGCTGCGGGCGGCGGGGTACAACGTGGTCTACAAGGGCAAGTGGCACCTCAGCAAGCCCGGCAAGGACCAGCCGTGGACGCCGGGGGACGTGGAGCAGTACGGGTTCACGCGGTGGAACCCGCCCGACGCCGGCGCCAACCAGGACGTCGACCAGGCGGGCGGCGGCTGGCCCGACAACGACGGCCGCTTCATGGACGCCGACGGCCCCACGGCGGCGGGCGACGAGGGCGCGCTGGCCTACCTGCGCTCGGCGGCGGCGCGGCAGCAGCCGTTCTTTCTCATCGTCTCGCTGGTGAACCCGCACGACGTGCTCTTCTACCCCAACACCTGGCGCCAGGCCGGCTACGAGGGCCACGCGTGGTTCGAGGGCGACATCGGGCTGCCGGCCACGGTGGACGAGGACCTTTCCACCAAGCCGGTGGTGCAGGCCGAGTTCCTGGCCGCCTTCAACCAGGGCGGCGGCGCGCTCAGCACGCCGGAGATGAAGCGCGAGTACCTGAACTTCTACGGCAACCTGATGAAGGCGTCGGACCAGTACCTGGTGAACGTGCTCGACACGCTGGACGCCACGGGGCTGATGGACGACACCGTCGTCATCCGCACCGCCGACCACGGTGAGATGGGGCTGGCCCACGGCGGGCTGCGGCAGAAGAACTTCAACTTCTACGAGGAATCGCTCAAGGTGCCGCTGATCTTCTCCAGCCGGCGGCTGTATCCCCAGGCGGTGACGTCCGATGCGCTGGTGTCGCACGTGGACTTTCTCCCCACGCTGGCCAGCCTGTTCAACGCGCCGCGCACGGCCGGGGCCCGCTGGCAGGGGGTGGACTACGCGCGCAAGGTGCTGCACCCCGAGTCCGCCCGGCGGCCGCAGCGGTACGTCGTCTTTACCTGGGACGACTGGCAGGCGGGCCAGAGCTCGGGCCCGTACCTCACCCCGCCCAACCACATCGTCAGCATTCGCGAGGAGCGCTGGAAGCTGGCCAAATACTACGACGCCGTAGGCAACGTGCCCACGCAGTGGGAGATGTACGACCTGCTGACGGACCCGCTGGAGCGCACCAACCTGGCGTGGCACGGATACGAGCGCACGCCCGAGCAGGAGGCGCACTTCCGCCGGCTTAAGCGGCGCCTGGCCCGCATCCAGAAGACGCGGCTGCAGCCCCTCCCCACCACGGATACGCGTTCGGTCGAGTCGCACCAGCCCCCCGCCCCGTCGAGCTGATCGCTGCGGGAAGGGCAGACGCAAAGTGGGGGAGCACCAGCCCGGTGCTCCCCCGTCTCGCTTTGACTCCCCCGAGATCCAGAGGGAGCGTCTGATCACCCCCCGCGTTCCGCAGCCGCACGCGCGACCCTGCCCAACTCAGCTGGTGACGCAGAGAGACCAGCACGTATTCCGGCGCGAACCTCGGAACCCTGCATCCGCGCGAGCATCTCGTCGAATTCGGCGGTGAGGGCGTCCAGATCGGGAACGTCGGTCCGGGCCAGCGCTTCGTATTGATCAACCGGCATCAGGACCGCCTTGGGCACGTTGCGCCTCGTGATGAGCACCGTGCGTCCCTTTGCGACCATGTCCAGCACGCGCCCAAAGCCGTTCTGCGCCTCGGTAGAGGTCATACGAATGATGCCCCGGCTACTCGTCACCGGCATGCGTGCCTTCATGGCATCCTCCAGAAGCCTTTGTCTTTCGCTGGATTCATCTTCGATACGGGACGGAGCACGGATCGTGCTCCGGCGCGGCGCTTTCACCCTGGTCCCCCTGACGTCCGGATGCGCCCGCGCGGATGAGCTCCGAAGCATCGATTCACCCGACGCGGCGAGGATTTCCGGCGGCCGGGCTGGTGTACCTGGTGTCGCTGGCGGCGTTCATGGGGCCGTTCACGCAGACGGTGTACACGCCCATCCTGCCGGACCTGGAGCGGCGGTTCGACACCTCCGTCTTCATCGTGAACCTCACGATCTCGCTGTTCACCGTGGTGCTGGCGGTGATGCAGATCGTCTACGGGCCGCTGACGGACAGGCGCGGCCGGCGGGCGGTGCTGCTTCCCGGCGTGCTGCTGTACGCGCTCGCGTCGGTGGGATGCGCGTTCTCGCCCACGGCCACGCTGCTGCTGGTGGGCGGGGGCATCTTCGGCGTGCTGCTGGGGCTGTCGCTGCCGGTGCAGACCACCATCCTGGCAGACGCCTTCGTGCGCGACCGCGCGACGGCCATCGGCGTCTACAACTTCGGGCGCTACCTGGGGATGGCCGCGGGTCCCATGCTGGGCGCCGTGCTCTTTCACGCGGGCGGCGTCCCCCTGCTCTACGGCTTTGCCGGCGTGGCGTTCGCCGCGGCGGCGCTGCTGTCGGGGTGGCGGATGAAGGGCGCGCCGGCGCATCCGCATCCCGAGGCCTCCAGTTCCTGATACAAGATCCTGAAAAGATTGGGGGTACAGAGGAACAGACAACAGCCAGAGGAACAGAGGAAACCGGGTCGTCTCTGTTCCTCTGGCTGTTGTCTGTTCCTCTGTACTCCTGCGCCGTTCTCTTTTCCGGGCGTCGATGCATGATGTCAGAGCATCGAAGAACGCGTTGCTGGTTCCACTGATGCTCTGCGTGAGAATTCCCTGTCTGTCGTAATCCCTACGGACTCCCGGCGTCTGGCGGCGCGCGCGGAACTCGGAGGTGGGGCTCCAGGTGGGCCACGTGTCTCCGTTCGCCACCTCCAGGCCCACGCCGAAGAGCAGGCGCGTGTCGTCCACGATCCCCCTCATGTCCCACTCCGGCTTCACCTCCGGATCGGGGTTCACGTAATCAGTGCCGGGAAAGAGGAACGACAGCGCGGGAACGCCGCCGCGCGCCAGCTCCAGGTGGTCGGCGCGGTAGAAGTAGCCCGTCTCCGGCTCCGGCACCACCCGCCGCCCCTGCCGCGCCGCGGGAGGGGTTGCATACGGAAGGCGACATACATATGTTTGTCACAGCGTATCTCGTTTGATTGCAACGTGATACGGCGGTTGCGATTCGAGTTCGCCAGCCGCTGAGAACATGGGAACGGCGTACGCCGGACATGCGCACCGCTCCCGAGCCCATACTTTCGGGCCAAACAATACACGACGGCAAATCAGCGCGATGCGGCGGGTGCCCCGGGCCGCATCGCGCAGCTCTAGCGTTCCGGGGCGTGCGTGAGAGGTACAGCATGTTCGTACGACGGCTCTCCCTGGGTGCCGCGGCCCTGGCGGCGCTCGCCGCCTGCACCGACGCTCCCACCACCACCGCGCCGGAGGGCGTGGCGCCCGCGGAACAGCGCGCGCCGGTTTCCCCCTCCATCGAAAACCGCTGGATCGTGGTCTTCAACTCCGAGGTGTCCGACGCCCCGGGGCTGGCCCGGCGGATGGCGGCCGAGCACGGAGGCACGCTCCACTACACCTATCAGCACGCCATCAAGGGCTTCGCGGCAACCCTTCCCCCGGCGGCGGTGGAGGCGCTGCGCCGCAATCCCAACGTGAAGTACGTGGAGGCGGACGGCATTACCCTGCCCGCGTACACCACGCAGACCAGCGCCACGTGGGGGCTGGACCGGGTGGACCAGCGCGACCTTCCCGCGGGCGGCACGTACGACGGCAACTACCGGCAGCTGCGCAACGGCATGGGCGTGAACGTGTACGTGATCGACAGCGGCATCGACACGGCGCACGCGGAGTTCGCCGGCCGCGCCCGGGTGGGGCACGACGCGCTGGGCGGCAACGGGCTGGACTGCAACTGGCACGGCACGCACGTGGCCGGCACC
>DASQBH010001276.1:0-3241 GCA_035635315.1 Longimicrobium sp. | reverse complement strand
AAGGGGGGGCAAACGAAAGGGCCCCCGGCGGTGTGCGGGAGCCCTGGCGCCTGTGGCGAGCGGATCTATACGCGCGCGGCCGGCCCCGGACTCCCGCTGGGAAATCCGTAGTAGCCGTAGCGGTAGCTGGTACGCGTGCAGATGCTCATGGTTCCAACCCTAAAACGTTTACCGACGAAAGGCAAGCAATTTCGAACTTCTCCTCCCTGCCGGAGCGCACGTCCGGTGCGGTCCGCGGGCTGCCGGCAGGCAAACAAAAAGGCCCCCGGTGGTCCGGGAGCCCTGGTTGCCTGTGGCGAGCGGTTTCTACACGCGCGCGGCAGGACCCGGGCTCCCGTTGGGAAACCCGTAATCGCGGTAGCCGCGAAAGCCGGTGCGCGTGCAGATGCTCATGATCCAAGGCTAACCGCGTTCGCGGCGGAACGCAACTGGCGGAGAGAGTTCGGCCCCAATCCGCCGCGCCGCCGTACCGGCCGGCCAGCCCGCTACCCCGCTGGAAACGCGGATGTCCGACCCCGCACGCTCGCCCGACGCCGTGCTCCCCGACGCCGGACCGCCCGACCCGGAGGCGCTGCTGGCGCGCATCCGCGCGCTGGAGGCGCAGGTGCGGGCGCTGCAGGCGGAGCAGGCGCTGCGCGTGAGCGAGGAGCGGCTGCGCCTGACCATCGTCGCGGCGGAGGTGGGGATCTGGGAGCACGACCTGGCGGCGGACCACTTTTTCTTCGATGCGCGCGCGCAGGCGCTGTACGCCCTTGCCGCGGTGGCGCCGACGGACGCGTTCCTGCGGCGCATCCACCCGGACGACCTGGAGCGCCTGAGCGGCGAGATCGCGGCGGCGCTGGACCCCGCCCGCCGTGCGGCCGTATCCACCGAGTACCGCGTGGTGCACCCGGACGGCACCGTGCACTGGCTGCGGGTGCAGGGGCGGGTGGAGTTCACCGCGGACGGCCCCGGCGCGCGCCCGGTGCGCGGCCTGGGCACGGTGCAGGACGTGACCGCGCACCGCGAGGCCGAGATCGCCCGGCGGCAGAGCGACCGCCGCTACCGCACGCTGTTCGACTCCATCGACGAGGGCTTCTGCGTGGTGGAGGTGCTCTTCGACGGCGACGGGCGCGCGGTGGACTACCGCTTCGTGGAGGCCAACCCGGCGTTCGTAAAGCACACGGGGCTTCCGAGGGACGCGGTGGGGAGGACCGCGCGCGAGATGCTGCCGGGGCTGGAGGAGCACTGGTTCCAGGCGTACGGCCGCGTGGCGCAAACGGGCGAAGCGAGCCGCTTCGAGAGCGGCTCGGAGGTCATGGGCCGCTGGTTTGACGTCTTTGCGTTCCGCGTGGACGACCCGGAGCAGCACCGCGTGGCCATCCTGTTCACCGACGTGACCGAATACCGCCGCGCGGACATCGAGCGCGAGGCCCTGCTGCGCGCCGCGCAGGAAGCCCGCGCCGAGGCGGAGGGGGCCAACCGCGCCAAGGCGGATTTTCTCGCGTCGATGAGCCACGAGCTGCGCACTCCGCTGAACGCCATCGGCGGCTACGTGGAGCTGCTGGACATGGGGATCCACGGCCCCCTGGCCGAGGCGCAGCGGGGCGCCCTGGCCCGCATCACGGCCAACCAGCGGCACCTGCTCGCGCTCATCAACGACATCCTCTCCTTCGCGCGGCTGGAGGCGGGGAGCATCGAGTTCGACGTACACGCCCTCTCCGCGCAGGAGGTGCTGGCCAGCGTGGAGTCGCTGGTGGCGCCGCAGGCGGAGGCGCGCGGCGTGGCGTACACCTCGGAGCCGTGCGACCCCTCGCTCCGCTTTCTGGGGGATGCCGAGCGGGTGCGGCAGGTGCTGCTGAACCTGGTGGGCAACGCCATCAAGTTCACGCCGGCGGGGGGATGGGTGGTGCTGGCGTGCGCGGCGGACGAGCGGTGGGTGGAGCTGCGGGTGCGCGACAACGGGCTGGGGATTGCGCCGGAGGAGCAGGAGCGGATCTTCGACCCGTTTCAGCAGGTAGGCCGGCGGCTGAGCCAGCCGCAGGAGGGCGTGGGGCTGGGGCTGGCCATCAGCCGCGACCTGGCCCGTGGCATGGCCGGCGACCTGACGGTGCAGAGCGCCGTTGGCGAAGGCAGTGTGTTTGCGCTGCGGCTGCCGAGGGACAGGGGAGTCGGGGAACAGGGAATAGGGAATAGGGAATAGGGAATAGGGAATAGGGAATAGCGGGAGACTGCGCCGGAGCCGGAGCGCCCGATCTGTCATTCCGAAGGAGGCGAACGTGAACCCGGCCGCCGGCAGGCAACCCTGGCGCCGACTGAGGAATCTACTCTCGGGCTGCTCGTAACCGGCCGGCGAGCACTGGCCTGACTCAGGGTGTTGCCGATCCTGAACGACACGCGGTGACTTCCTGAGGGAGCGCCACGCGTAACGTGCATCCACACAACCGCCTGCGCGCGACCGAAGGACCTCCTCTCGGCGGCCGCGGGGCTGGCCACGCGGCACCGATCCGGCCCCCGGGTGCCGCCGGCGAGATCCTTCGGTCGGCGCCAGGGTCTGTCGTACAGGCAGGTCTGGAGCGGCGCCTCCCTCAGAGGGTGTTGCTAAACCTCTCAACTCACGCATCCAGCTATGTCATCCTGAGGGAGCGCTCGCGCACAACTGTAAGCATCACAATCGTTTGCGCGCGACCGAAGGACCTTCTCTCCGCTCACGAGGGGCAGGCGTCGAGGCAGATCTCCAGCCCCACGGTTCTGCCGACAAGGTCCTTCGGTCGGCGCCAATCCATGTCGTGACAACAGGTTCTGGCGCGGCGCCTCCCTCAGGATGACTGTTCGCCCGGTAGGTTTAGCAACACCCTCTCAGGAAATCAACGGATTGGGAGGTGCAGCTGCTCGCTTGGGCTAGAGCGTCTCTGCCCAGGCGGAAACTTCTGTCCGGCCGGCGGCGTACGCGGTCCCATCACCCCCCTCATCACCCATCTACCCGCGATCTCATGCGTTCCCTGCTCCGCTCCGCCGCGGCCCTGCCGCTGTTCATCCTGCTCCCCACCCTGCTGTCCGCGCAGGAGGTAATCGGGGCGCGCGATGCCCGCACGGCGCGCGTGGACGCGCTGTTCGCCGCGTACGATCGCGACGATTCCCCCGGATGCGCGCTGGGCGTGTACCGCGACGGCACCATCGCCTACGCCCGCGGCTACGGCATGGCGGACCTGGAACGGCGCGTCCCCATCACCCCCAGGTCGGTGTTCGACCTGGGCTCCAC
>DASQBH010001275.1:0-11723 GCA_035635315.1 Longimicrobium sp. | reverse complement strand
GACGGCGAGACGTGGAAGAACGCCGGCCGCACGCCCTTCTTTCTTGAGACCAGCCTTCCCGGCGTGTTCGCCGCCGGCGACGTGCGGGCGGGGTCGGTGAAGCGCGTCGCCAGCGCCGTGGGCGAGGGGTCGATGTCGGTGAGCTTCGTGCACGCGCACATCGGGGCGACGGTGTGATGGTGTGATGGTGTCGGCGGGTTCACTCGCTGGCTTCTGGACGTCCTAGCCCCGGGATTCATCCGGGGTCACCAGCGCAAGGGAGATCGAGATGGCACGGCAGTGCATGCACACGGGGGCGGTGCGCGACGTGGAGCCGCGGACGCCGGGCGGGTGCGAGGAGTGTCTGCAGACGGGGTCCGGCTGGGTGCACCTGCGCCTGTGCCGCACCTGCGGCCACGTGGGCTGCTGCGACAACTCCCCCAACCGCCACGCGACCAAACACTTCCACGAGACGCAGCACCCCATCATCACCTCCGCCGAGCCCGGCGAAGACTGGTCGTGGTGCTACCCCGACGAGATGGAAGTCTTCGTCTGAAGAGATCGGGTGCGTTGAGCCGGGTCCGTGCCGTCCGCCTGCCGGGCGAATGAATTCGCGGCAACAACCACACAAAGTCCACCTGCGTGGACTCGGCGGCCCGGCGGTGTGCGGCGTTCCCGGCGCCTGCGCGTCCGCACCGGGAGCACACGACGACTGGCCGCATCACGAAAGGTTGTAGGCGTCGGGCACTCGCGGCTACAGTCCGCGAAGGCGGACTTCGCGTAGTTCCAGCGGCGAATTCATTCGCTCCTGGCGCTTCCTCGCGCCGGCCCCCGCCCGCCCGGGCAGGTGAAGCCCCGTTTTGCGAGGAACGAGCAAAGACGGGGCTTATGGCATTTCCAGCCCCGGGCTTTAGCCCGGGGTGGCCGGCGCCGCGGACGTCACACAATCGGCCTCCGACACGTTGTACGGCTTGCTGCGGCTGGTGGAGGGCGGGTGCGTGTGATCTCCGGCGGCCGCTCGGATTCCGGCGCGGCGCGCGTCCGGTCCCTCGCTCCGTCACCCCCGCCCGCGCGTCCGTAGGCCCGATCCCGGGTCCGCAGCCCCGCGCCGTGCGCATTCGCGTGCGCGCCACACCTCCCGTTTTCCCCCTCACTCCGCTGGGCGCATGCATCATCCGCAGGCCCCTTTCATGCCGCCGCCACTGCCCGCCCTCTCCTCGCGGCCACGCGGAATCCTGCCGCTGCTCCTCGTCCTGATCGCCGTCCTGGCCGCGGCCGCTCCGGCGGCGGCGCAGGGGACCATCCCGGGCGTGTTCCACCTGGTGTGGAGCGTCGCGCGGGACCCGGCGGTGCCCGTGGAGGTGAGCTACCACCTGACGGACGACCAGGGGCGCGCCCACGCGCTGGAGCTGGACCCGGAGAGTTTGCGTCCGTTCGGCGGGCCGCTGGCGCTGAACCGGCGGCGCGTGGAGGTGACCGCCGCCCAGCTGTCGGTGGCGCCGGGGGACGGCGGCGGATCGCGGCTGCGCGTGCTCTCGCTGCGCCCCGTGGAGCCCACGACAGCCAGCATGGCCAACGCGGTGCAGAGCGGGTCGCGGCCGTACGCCACCATCCTGTGCCGCTTTGCCGACTCCGTTGCGGTCACGCCCAAGCCGGCGGAGTTCTACCAGGCGCTGCTCACGGGAACGGCGGAGGACGGGCTGGACCACTACTGGCGCGAGGTGTCGGACGGCCGCATCGACCTGGGCGGCAGCGTGGTGGCCGGATGGGTGAACCTGCCCAAGACGCAGGCCCAGTACTTTCCCAACGGGCTCAACAGCAACCCGGACTGGTGGACCATGGTGGCCGACTGCACGGCGGCGGCCGACGCCACCGTGGACTTTCGCAAGGTCGTCGGCGTCAACATGCAGTTCAACCTCAACATGTTCGCGTCGTGGGGAGGCTCGGCGTACGTGGCGGCCGACGGTGTGAACCGTTTGATCCCGATGACCTGGATGGCGGCGTGGGCCGGCCATTCCATCTACGGGCACGAGATGGGGCACTCCTTCGGGCTGCCGCACTCGTCCGGGCCGTACGGAGGAACGTACGACTCCAGGTGGGACGTGATGAGCAACTCCGGTGTCCAGCAGCGCGGCGGCCAGTACATCGGCCAGCACACCATGATCTACCACAAGGACATCCTGGGATGGATCCCCGCGGCGCAGCGGTACGTGGCCGCGCCCGGCAGCCGCCAGACGCTGGTGATGAACCGGTCGGAGGTCCCCGGCACCACCACGGGATACCAGATGGTGCAGATCCCCCTTCCCGACGGCGAGTTCTACACCGTCGAGGTGCGCCGCTGGGTGGGATACGACCGCGGGCTCCCCGACGAGGGCGTCATCATCCACCGGGTGAACCCCACGCGTCCCGACCGGGCCGCGCAGGTGGTGGACGTGGACGGCAACGGCAACCCCAACGACGGCGGCGCCATCTGGGGGCCGGGCGAGCGCTTCGTGGACGCCGCGAACGAGATCATCGTGGCCGTGGACTCCGTCTGGGACGCGGGCGCCAGGATGTCCATCAGCCGATCGGCCCCGCTGGTGGTGCTGTCGGACTCCGTGCGCCGGACCGCCGTGGTGCAGGAGGTGTACACCGACACCCTGCGGGCGGACGGGGGCGCGGGCACCTACAGCTGGGCGGTCATCGAGGGCGCCCTTCCCCCCGGCATGGTCCTCGGCGAGGCGTCGGGCATCCTCTCCGGGACGTCCACGCAGGCGGGGAGCTTTTCGTTCACCGTCCGCACCCTCTCCGGCACCTCCGTGGCGCGCACCCCGTTCCGGGTGAACGTCCTTCGGCCCGTGCGCATCACCTCCGACTCCGTGCGCGCGCCGGCCCGGCTGGGGGTGGCGTACGCGGACTCCCTGCGCGCCGACGGCGGCACGGGCACCTACACCTGGAGCGTGGCGGCCGGCGCGGTGCCGCCGGGGCTGGCGCTGGACGGGGCCACCGGCGTGCTGAGCGGCACGGCCACGCAGGAGGGCGTCCACCGCTTTACCGTGGCGGCCACCTCGGCTACGCTGACCGCGGGGCTGCAGCTGGTGGTGCGGGTGGCCGGCCCCCTGCGCGTGGTCTCGGACTCGCTGCGCCCCGCGGGGGTGATGGGCGCCGCGTACCTCGACTCGCTGCGGGCGCAGGGCGGGCTGGCGGCGACCCGCTGGCGGGTGGTGGAGGGCCAGCTTCCCGCCGGCGTGGCGCTGGACAGCCTCTCCGGCGTGCTCTCGGGCGTTCCCGCGCAGCCGGGGCAGTTCCGCGCGTCGCTGCGCGCCGTGGCCGCCGACGAGTCCGTCCCGGCCGTGGTGCGCATCGACGTCGGCAAGCCGCAGCTGCAGCCCGGTCCCGTGGTGGACCAGCTGCTGGCGGGCTCGGGGCTCACGGCGGACCAGGCCCGCTTTCTTGACCTGCTGGGCAACCGCAACGGGCGCGTGGACGTGGGCGACGTGCGGGCCTGGCTGATGGAGAACCAGCAGCTCGACCTGCGCGGGCACCCCGTGCTGCAGCAGATCGCAGGAGACCGGGCCGAGCCGGCCCCCGCGCAACCCGAAACCTCGAGAGGTGAGCCGTGAAGCGGACGCGATTGAGCCTGGCCCTGCTCCTTGCCCTGGCCGCCGCGGCCTGCACCGGCGGCGACGACGGCGGCACCACGCCGCCCCCGCCGGAGCCCGGGGTGCTCACGGTGAGCCTCACCACCCCCAACGGCGACGATCGGGCGCTGGTGGTGGAGCTCACCGGGCCCTCCATCAGCGAGGTGGCGTCGGCCAACGCGGCGTATGTGGTGCACGCGCGCCCGGCCGGCACGGGGGGCGTACGCGCGGCCGTGTTCGGCTCGCTGGGCAGCGGGGCCCTGCTGCGCTTTCAGGTGCCGGACGTGAACAACGCCGCGGCGTACAAGGCCACGGTGGTGGAGGTGGCCGACGCCGGCAACGCCCTGCGCCAGACCACCGGCTACACCGCCGCCGTCGCCCGCTGATCCCGGATCCGCAGAAGCACCGAGATCCGCCAGGCGCTGGATCGGGACGATCGCTGTCATTCTGAGGAAGGCGCCGCGCGGAACCGTCTTTCTCGCACGAACACCTGCGCGCCGACCGAAGAATCTTTATCGGGAACGGGCGGCTTCTCGCGCGGAACCCAACGTGGCCGACAGGACCATGCGCCTATCGTAAAGATCCTTCAGTCGGCGCACAGGCAGTCGCACGTCTGGACAGGACAGAGTGCGCGCCTCTCTCAGGATGACACCGTTTGCCGGATCCGTATCTGAAATCTATTGCGGATACGGTATCACGGCTCTGTGTGCGGAATCTCTTGCCCGCCGGGTCGATCGACCCATTCCGCCGCGCGGCTCCACGCAGGAACTTGCTCCCGATCGCGGTCGATGAGCAGCTTTCGTGACGGAGGCGAATGGCGATGAAGATCCTGCTGACGGGGGGGACGGGCGGGCTGGGGAGCGAGGTGGTGCGCGCGGCGGAGGCGGCGGGGCACACGGTGCGCATCGCCAGCCGCCGCGCCCGCCCGCACGACGCGCCGCCCGCCCGCGAGTGGGCGCGGATGGACCTGGAGTCCGGCGACGGCATCCGCGAGGCGCTGGAGGGTGTCGACGCCGTTATCCATGCGGCGAGCGATCCGCGCCGCCACGCCATCGTGGACGTCGAAGGGACGCGCCGCCTGGTCGATGCCGCGCGCGCCGCGGGGACGGCGCACCTGGTCTACGTCTCCATCGTGGGCATCGACCAGATCCCGTTCGCCTACTACCGCTCCAAGCTGGCCGCGGAGCAGATCGTCGCCGCCAGCGGGGTGCCGCACTCCATCCTGCGCGCCACGCAGTTCCACGCCTTCGTGGAGACCATGCTGGCCGGGTTCGCGCGGACGCCGCTCGTCGTGCCGGTCCCCGCCGGCTTCCGCTTTCAGAGCGTGGACACCCGCGAGGTGGCGGACCGGCTGATCCGCGCGGCGCAGGACGGGCCGGGAGGGCGGCTGCGGGACTTCGGCGGTCCGGAGGTGCTGGGGTTCGGGGAGATGGCGGCGGCGTGGAAGAACGCGCGCGGCATCCGCAAACCCGCCGTACCCCTTCCGCTTCCGGGCCTGGTGGCCGCCGCCTTTCGCGCGGGGATGGCCACGCTGCGTGAAGGCGGCGAGCGGGGCACCATCCGCTGGGAGGACTGGTTGCGGGATGGAACGAGCGCGTAATCCTGGATCGAGCGCGCCTGTCACGAACCTCCGGCGGCGGGCGTTATCCGAACGAGTCAGCAACCGATCCACCGCCACACGGTTACCCATGCGCACGCTCCGAATTCTTCCCCTGCTTGCCGCCGTCCTCTTTGCCGCCCCCGGCTGCGCCGGCGTGGACGACCTGCTTCCCGACGTCCTGGAACCCTCGGAAAACGTGGAAGGCGAGTGGCTGGTGACGTACCCCGCCAACGACGGCGCGCACACCGAGATGCGGATGAAGTTCGGCGCGGACGGCTCCTACAGCAGCGAACTGCTGTGGATCGGCTTCTACGGGCTGCCGGCGGGCGAGGTGACGGGCTACTGGCGCACGCGGGGCCGCTACCGCATGGACGGCGACCGCCTGCTGGTGGCCATCACCCGCTCCGAAGAGTGGCAGAAGTACGCGGTGGGCCCCAACCCCAGCGTAAGCACCCCGGACCCCGTGTGGGGCGAGCGGGGCACGCTGGACGTGGACGGCGACCGGCTGATCCACACCTACGTGAGCGCCCCCGCCGACAAGCCGGAGACGTTCACCGAGGTCTACCGGCGCCAGCGGTAAGCGTCGGAACGGATCAGAGCCGCGGGCGCGTTGTGGCGCGCCGCGGCTTTTTTGCATCCACACGTTCTGGTTGACACGCGCCGCCCCGGACGCATCATTGGGAGCAGGCCCGCACGGGCCATCTCTCCGGCACCCCGCCCGCCGCCGCCGCATCGCTCGCCCCACAGCCACAGAGCGCATCCATCGCCGAAGGATGACTTCCTTCGTATCACGCGGCTTCCCCTTTCCGACGGCATTCAGGATCTGCGGTGCTCGGACGTGCAGCATCCCCCCATGGAAAGGACTTCGAGATGAACGCGGACCCTGGAGCACCCTCGCGCGTGCCCGCCCGGCGGCCGGCGCTCACCCTGGGGCTGGCGTGCGCGCTGGCGGCGGGTGCCGGCGTGCTGGCCGCGTGCAGCGACCAGCCGGTGGCGCCGGGGGCCCGGCGCGCGGAGCCCGGCGGCGGGCCGTCGCGGGCCCTGTACAACAACCCGCTCTGCCAGGTGCCCGCGGGGCAGACGCACCCGGCCGACACCATCACCACCACCGAGCAGTGGTATCCGTCCGGCAACCCCCACTGGGTCACCGGCGACATCCGGGTGGAGAACGGCGCGCAGCTGCGCATCCACGCGGGAGCCGTCGTCTGCTTCGACCAGTTCGTCCAGGTGGTGGCGGATGCCGGCGCGCACCTGGCGGTGGACGGGGACGACACCGCGCGGGTGGTGCTCACCGCGCTGCACCCCGACCACGGGTGGGACGGGGTATCGCTGTACGGCACCCCCGCCGCCGCCAGCTTCGCCCGGCACGCGGTCATTGAATACGCCCGCGGCGGGGCGGCCGTGTTCGCGACCGACCACCACACGGTGGTGCTGGACAGCGTCCACATCCGCCAGAGCGGGAACGCCGCGCTGCTCTATTCGCCCGGGTCGCGCATCCTGTACTCCGTGGTCGATACCATTGCCCAGGTGGCCGTGGTGCTGTCGGACAGCACCCGCTTTACCCGGACGACGGTGCGCGGCGCCGGGTGGGGCGGCGTGCACGTGGTGGCGCAGTCCGGCGTGCAGCTGATGGGCGGGCGCATCGAGGGGAGCACGCTGACGGGGCTGGTGGTGGAGAACGAAGGGGCGGTGTACCTGGGCCAGCCGATCCGCATCACCGGCGGCGGCAGCTACCCCGTGGACGTGCCGGTGGACGTGCTGGCCCGGATGTACAACACCCCCGAGGAGCACGACAGCCTGACGGGCAACGCGCGAGACACGGCGTACATCCGCGGCGGCACCGTGCATCGGGCGGTGCACGCCGCGGCGGCGCTCCCCTGGCGGGTGACGCAGCCGGTGGTGGTGGACAGCGGTGGATCGCTGCGCGCCAGGCCGGGAGCATCCATCGCCTTCGACGGGGCGCGGGGGATCACGGCGCGCAACGGCGGGCGGGTGCTGGCCCGCGGCTCGGCGGCGGCGCCGGTGCGGATGACCGCGTCGGACCCGGTGGCCGGGTGGGAGGGGATCCTGCTGGAAGGCGTGCCGCCGGGGAACAGCTACGTCACCAACGCCCGGCTGGAGCACGTCTCCGGCGCCTATTCCGCCGTGTTCGCGCGGGACAGCCACCTGGTCTACATCGACAGCACGGTGTTCCGGCAGGTGTCGCAGGCGGCGGCGCTGGCCTCGCCCGGCTCGCGCATCGCCCGCAGCCGCATCGACACCACCACCGTCACCGGCAAGGCCGCGGTGGAGCTGGCCGCCAACGGCCGGCTGGAGAGCACCCTCATCCGCGGCGCGGCGGACACGGGGATCCTGCTGGCCACCTCCACCACCCGCGTGATCTCGTGCGAGGTGCGCGAAAGCGGGGGTGACGGGATCGTGCTCTCCTCCTCGCTGACGTCGGCAAACGCCGTCAACGACTGCAACCTGGTGGACAACGGGGGCTCCGGCATCGTCTGGTGGCACTCGTCGACGCTGGACGCGACGGACAACTGGTGGGGCGACGCCGCCGGCCCCACCGGTGCGAACGGCGACGGTGTGTTCGGCACCGTGGACTACACGCCCTGGCGCACCACGCCGTACGTGCTGCCCTACGTGCCGTAGCCGCCGCGCCAGGATCGACCAGCGAGCAGCCCGCCCTCCCGGTTAACCACCGGGAGGGCGGGCTGCTTTTGCTCCCCCCCCGGGCTGTGTCATTCATTTGTTTAGTCACAATAAGAAGAATATCGACCTTCTAACTCTTTGAGTATGCATAAGATGGTGAAACGCTAATGTGTGTTTCTGGCGCAGGGAGGGCGGAAGTAAACAATATGTTTATTGACTTGATATGTATGGGAACATATGTGTATGGAAACGTGCCGACCATCGGCGCGGCGTAATTCGAGGAAAGGGAAGAGACATGAAGGAGCACAGCCCGGCAGGCCGGACTTCATCGCTGGCCCGGACTCGCCGACGGATCGTGGGAGCGGTAGTGGCTGCGGCCCTGGCGGCGGGCGCCTGCGAGCGGGGTGCGCCGCTGCATCCGGCGGACGGACGCGCGCTGCCGCCGGGCCGCCCGTCCGCGCTGCTGAACCCGCTGTGCGGCGGGAGCGGCGGGACGACGCACGCCGGCGGCAGCATCACCACGGCGGTCACGTGGGCCGCCAGCGGCAACCCGCACAGGGTGACCGCCACGGTCATCCTCGGCTCCGGCGGTCAGCTCACCCTGCAGCCGGGGGTGATCGTCTGCTTTTCGTCGCTGGCGCTGCTGCAGTCGAATGGCGGGCGGCTGGTGGCGCAGGGGCTACCGGCCTCGCGCATCGTGCTCACCGCCACCGATCCCGCGCTGGGGTGGAAGGGCGTGAGCCTGAGCTGGGAGCCCTCCGCCGCCAGCGTGCTGAAGCACGTGACCATCGAGTACACGGAGCGGGGTTCGCCCGGGGTGTCGTCGTTCATGCACCCGGTGGCGATCGACAGCACCGTCATCCGCCAGTCCGGCCGCGGGGTGGACCTGTGGGGGCGCGGCGCCAGCTTCAGCCGCTCGCGGGTAGACACCACCACCAACCGCGACGCCAACATCGCGGCGGTCACGCTGCACGACAGCACGCGCTTCGAGCAGTCCGTCATCCTGCACGCGGCGTCGAACGGCCTGCGTATCGAGGGCGCCGGCGTCCAGATCCTGGGCGGGCGCATCGAGGGGAGCGGAGGAATCGGGATTGTGGCGGAGCAGTTCAGCGGGATCCCGTGGGCCACCCCGCTGCGGGTGGTGGGCGGGGGCAGCTACCCCATCAGCGCGAGCGTGCAGATGCTGCGGGCCCTGTACACGCACTCGTTCTACCAGGACAGCCTGCTGGGCAACGCGCGCGACACCGTGCTGATGCGGGGCGGGACGCTGCGGACAACCCTGCTGGTACGCTCCGGATTGCCCTGGCACGTGACGGGCTCCATCGACGTGCTGGTGACCGGGGCGCTCAGGGGCGAGGCGGGGTCGCGGCTGGTGATGGACCCGGGGACGGGCATCCAGGCCGACTCGGGAGGCCGCGTGCTCATGCGTGGCTCGCCCACGAACCCCGTGGTGCTCACGGCGGAGGACCCGTCCCTTGGCTGGGCGGGGATCACCGTAGACGGCACGCCGAACGAAAGCATCAGCTACATCACCAACACGCGCGTGGAGCACGTGGCCTATGGCGACACCGCCCTGGTGGCGCTGGGCAGCCATTCGATCATCGTGGACAGCGCGGTCTTCCGGCGGAACGGGCGCGCGATCTCGATCTTCTCCGCCGGCTCCCGCCTCAGCCGCACCCGCGTGGACACCACGCTCTCGTCGGCTGGTCCCGCGGTGGAACTGGGGGCCAACACCATCCTGGAAAGCACCCTCATCCGCGGCTCCTCCAAGCACGGGCTCCTCCTCCGGTCATCGGCCGTGCAGGTGCTCTCGTGCGAGGTTCGCGGCAGCGTGAATCACGGCATCTATGCCGATGGGTCACCGCCCGTGCACAACTGCAACCTGGTGGGGAACGGCGGCGTGGGACTCAACAACCCGGACCCGGGGGTCACGGTCAACGCCACCGGCAACTGGTGGGGCGACGCGGGCGGCCCCACCGCGCCCGCCGGCGACGGCGTGGGCGGGCCGGTGACGTACAGCCCGTGGCTCACCGCGCCCGTCGTGCTGCCCTACGTGCCGTAACCGCCTGCTCCGAACAGGTGGCCACCGAAGCTGTGCAAACTCCCGCAATCCCGGCTCCGGAAAAGGAATTGGTCTCACACAGAGTCAACAGAGTCAACAGGGTGAACCCCTGGCGAGAGGATCGTCGCGCGGCACGAGAAAACTCTGCTCACTCTGCTAACTCTGTGTGAGGCTTGTTCTTTTGGCGGCCCCGGCATGAATCCATAAGAAAGGCGAGAACATGATCGATCGAAACCGAGCGGGCGTGCGCGCCCTGTCGCGCCGGCTGTCCGCCGTGGCGCTGGTGAGCGTGCTGGGCGCGTGCCAGGACCTGCCCCTGCACCCGGGCGCCGGGAGCGCGCTTCCGCCGGACCGGCCGTCCGCGCTGCTGAACCCGCTGTGCACCGGCACCGGCGGAACGACGCACGGCCAGCAGACCATCAGCACGGCCGTCACCTGGCAGGCGAGCGGCAACCCGCACAGCGTCACGGGCGACGTGTCCGTGTCCACCGGCGGCCAGCTTACGCTGCAGCCGGGGGTGGTGGCCTGCTTCAGCGAGTTCGCGGGGCTGCAGGCCGGTGACGGCGGCCGGCTGGTGGCGCAAGGGCTGGCCGCCTCTCGCATCATCCTGACGGCCAGCGATCTCGCGCGGAAATGGAAGGGCGTGGTCCTGGCCGGGGATCCTTCCTCCGCCAGCCTGCTGAAGAACGTGACGATCGAGCAGACGGCGCTCGGGACCGCGGGCATCGACGCGTTCTACCACCTGGTGGTGATCGACAGCACCGTCATCCGGCAGACGGGGGAGGGCGTACGCCTGTGGGGGCGCGGCTCGCGGATGGTGCGCTCGCAGGTCGACACCACGCTGGACCGCACAGCGCCCGCGGTCTTCCTGAGCGACAGCGTGTACCTGGAACAGACCGTCGTCCGCGGCGCCGCCGGGGTGGGCGTGGAGACCGATATCGTCGCCAGGGTGCACCTGCTGGGCGTGCGGATCGAAGGCCCGGCCGGGACGGGGCTGCGGGTCTCCGTGCCCAACAGCATCAAGTCCGCGCAGCCGGTGCGGGTGGTGGGCGGCGGCACCTATGGCGCCGAGCTGACCGTGGACGCCATGGCGCGCATCTACCCCAACGGCGCCGACCAGGACAGCCTGCTGGGCAACGCGCGCGACACGCTGCTGATGCTGGGCGGACCGCTGAGCGACGACGTTTACGCGCGCTCTGTCCTGCCCTGGCACGTAAAAGGTTCCATCCAGGTGGGCGCGGGAGGGTTGCTGCGGGGACAGGCGGGGTCGCTGTTCGTCTTTGATCCCAACACGGGGATCAGCGCCCACTCCGGCGGGCGCGTGCGCATCCGCTCCTGGCGCTCCGCGCCCGCGGTGCTGACGGCGGATTATCCGGCGGCTGGATGGGACGGCATCCTGCTGGAGGGGACCCCCAGCTCCGAGAGCTACCTGACCAACGTGCGGGTGGAGCACGTGCGCGTGGACTCCACCGCCGTGATCGCGCGCAGCGGCCACCCCGTCGTCATCGACAGCGCCGTCTTTCGCCAGAACGGGCGCGCGGTGGGGCTCTGGTCGGCAAACTCGCGGCTCAGCCGCAGCCGCGTCGACACCACGCTCGCCGCCAATGCCCCCGCGGTGATCCTGGGCTCCAACGCGCTGCTGGAGAGCACGCTCGTCCGCGCCTCGTCGGGCGAGGGGGTGTCCATCCGCAACGGCGCCGTGCAGGTGATCTCGTGCGAGGTGCGCAACAGCGTGGAGGAGGGGATCATCCTGGGCGAGGCGACCCCCGTGCACAACTGCAACCTGGTGAGCAACGGCGGCGCGGGCATCCGCAACAAG
>DASQBH010001274.1:0-5171 GCA_035635315.1 Longimicrobium sp. | reverse complement strand
CACGCCCACGATCAGCGTTCCCTCCGGCCCCGTCCCCACCACCAGGTTTCCCGCCGAATCGGGGACGAAGTAGAACCCCGGCGCGATCTCGGGAAAGCGCCCCGTCGGCAGCGGCGCGGAGGGCGCGGCGGGTGTGCCGGCGGGGGGGCCGTGGACGTGCTGCGCGGCCGCCGGGACCGCCGCCAGCAGCGCGGCCGTGACCAGAAGCGCGCGTCGTGTGCTCAGGTGCATCTGCAGATCCGAAAGATGGGGACGTCTACTCCGCCCGCAGGGCGCGGAGGGGGTCGGTGCCGGCGGCGCGGCGCGCGGGAACGTAGCTGGCGGCCACGGCCACGGCAAAGAGCAGAATGGGCATGGCGATGAAGGCGCGCGGGTCGCTGGCGCTCACCTGGTACAGCAGCCCCTGCAGCAGGCGGGTGAGCGCGAACGCCGCCACCAGCCCCGCGGCGATCCCGGCCACCGCCACCGCGGCGCCCTGCCCCAGCACCAGCCGGTGCAGTTGCGCGGGGGTGGCGCCCAGCGCCAGGCGCACCCCGAACTCCGGCATCCGCTGTGCCACCGAGTACGAGACCACCCCGTAGATGCCCAGCAGCCCCAGGAACAGCGCCGTCCCCGCCGCGAACATCAGGAGCAGCGCCGTAAGCCGGCTGCGCGCGCTGGCGCCGTCCACGATCTCCTGGAGCGTGCGCAGGCGCGCCACGGGCACCTTGGGGTCCACCTCGTGCACCGCCCGCCGCACCCCGGCCGCCACCGACGCCGCCGGGAGCGACGAGCGCACCACCAGCGTCAGGTCGCGGGGGATCAGCGGAAGAGTGAGCCCCTCCGGGGCGTCGGCCAGCACGGGAAGGTAGAGGGTGCGGGCCGGCCCGCCGGTGACCGCCTCGCCGTGGACGTTGCCCGCCACGCCCACGATGGTGAACCAGGGCCCGTCCTCCGTCTGCGTAAGGCGCACGCGCTGGCCCAGCGGGTCGCGGTCGCCCAGCAGCGCCCGCGCCAGCGCGTCGCTCACCACCACCGCCGGCGCGTCGCCCGACAGGTCGCCCGGGGCAAAGCCGCGCCCCCGCAGCAGGGGAATGCGCAGCGCGTCAAAGTAGCCGGGGCTGGCCAGGTTGTACGTCACCGTCGGGGGGATCTCTCCCGCGCGGAGCGGCCGGCCCTGCGCCTCCACCCCCCCGCTGGACGAGGCCAGCGTCGCCGTCAGCGGAAGGCCGAAGGTGGCCTCGGCCGCCGTAACGCCGGGGAGCTGGCGCACCCGCTCCAGCACCTGGGCGTAGAAGCGGGCGGCCTCGCCGTACCCGCGGTACTGCCGCGAGGGAAGCGACACCTCGGCCGTGACCACCTGCCGCGGGTCGAAGCCCAGGTCCACCCGCCGCAGCGCCCACAGGCTCTGCACCATCACCGCCGAGCCGATGAGCAGCGCCAGCGCCAGCGCCACCTGCACGGCCACCAGGGCGCGCTGGGCGGCGTGCCACCCCCGCCCGCCCGTGGTGCGGGTGCCGCTCCGCAGCCCTCCCGCCAGGTCCGCCCGTCCGGCGCGGGCCAGCGAGACGGCCCCGAACACCACCCCCGCGGCCACCGACAGCCCCAGACACATGGCGAGCGAAACGGCGCCCAGGCGCACCTCGTCGAGCCGCGGAAGCTCGCCGGCGGAAAAGCCGAACCGCGAGCGCACCGCCAGCCACGCCAGCCCCAGCCCCAGCGCGCCGGCCGCCGTGCCGATCAGCAGCCCCTCGGCCATGAAGGCGCGGGCCAGGTCGCCGTCCGAGGCGCCCAGCGCCCGCTCCACCGCCACCGCCCGCGCCCGGGCGGCCGCGCGCACCAGCACCAGGTTGGCCACGTTGGCGAGCGCCACCAGCAGCAGAAAGCCCACCGCGCACGCCAGGATCACCAGCGCGGGGCGCACCGCGCCCACCAGCCGCTCCTTCAGCGGCATCACCACGGGGCGAAAGCCGGCGTCGCGCAGCACCTCGGCGCGCGCGTCGGGATAGGCCTCGGGAAGCGTCCCCGCCAGGCGCTGCAGGTCGGCCTGCGCCGCCTGCACCGTCACCCCTTCGCGCAGCCGCGCCACCCCGCCCAGGTACAGGTCGCGCACCCCGGCGTCGAAGGGCTGCACCCCCATGCTGATCCACACCTCCGTCTCCCGCCGCGGAAAGCCGAAGTCCGGCGGAAGGATCCCCACCACCTCGCGCGGGGAGCGGTTGACCTCCACCGTGCGGCCCACGATGGACGGGTCGCCGCCGTAGCGGCGCTGCCACAGCGCGTGGCTCAGCACCGCCACCGGCGTGGCGTCCGGCGCCCCCTCGGCCGCGGAGGGGAGCCGCCCGTGCAGCGGCCGGACCCCCAGCGTGGAGAACAGCCCGGGCGTCGCCATGGCCACGTGCACCCGCTCCGCCTGGTCGCCGTCCGTCAGGCTGACCACGTTCTCCAGGTACGCCCCCATCCCCGCAAAGACGCGGTTCCCCTTCTCGTAGTGCAGAAAGGTGGCGTCGGACTGGCCGCCGTCCTCGATGTCGAAGCCCGGCGCGGTGTGGCGCAGCTCCACCAGGCGGTCCGCCCGGGCGTACGGAAGCGGGCGCAGCAGCACCGAGTCCACCAGCGCAAAGATGGCCGTGGTGGCGCCGATCCCCAGCGCCAGGGTGATCACGGCGGTCCCGGCGAACAGCGGGCTGCGCAGCAGGCGCCGGGCGGCGCGTCCCACGGGCAGAGGCAGCTGGGTCATGCGGATTCCTTCGGTACGGCGGCGAAGCGGAGGGGGGTGCGGCAAGGCCGCGAGGGTGATCTGACGTGGCTTAAACATTGTGGCGCATTGAGGATCGGTCAACCGCCCCCGCCCCCGCCGGGGCGCCTTCCCTCGCGCGTGGAAGGAGGGTGCGCGGCGCCGCGGCGGGCGTGGCGCCGGGAGGAAAGAGGAAAGGCGCAGACGGAATGCACCTGCAGAATGCGCTCATGAAATATGAAGAGTGAATGCAATTTCGCGCCTCTCCCGTCGTGTTTACTGTTGAAGCCAAGCCACGACACCTCGCCGCACTACCCCCCTTCGAGGCCCGATGCAACGCTCGATCAACATCCTGCAGCACGTCCGGTCGGTGATGGACCCGGACGGCGCCGTTCTCCTGGACCTGCGTCAGGGCAAGTACTACAGCCTGAACGGCGTGGGCGCCGAGATCTGGTCGCAGATCGAGTCGCACCTGGTGGAGGCGTTCGGCGCCCCGCAGGAGGCCGCTCGCGCCGACGTGGCCGCCTTTGTCGAAGACCTTACGCGAAAGAACCTGGTCGATGCCCGCGTTTGACCTGCCGTTCAGCGAGGCCATGCCCGCTCCGGCGGCGCCGGCCGGCACGCTGCGCGAGGCGCTGCTGGTGGCCGCGGGCTGGTGCATGCTCGCCGCGGTGGACGTGACGCTGCGCGTGGCCGGGTTCCACCGCTTCTACCGCATCGTCGAGAAGTGGCCGGTCCTGCGCCCCACCCCGGCCGCGCGCCGGGACGAGGTGGCGCGGGGCACCTGCACCGCGGTGGACCGGGCGCGCGTGTACTACTTCAAGCGTGCCTGGTGCCTGCAGCGCGCCGCCGCGTCGGTGTGCCTGCTGCGGCTGCGGGGCGTGCACGGCGAGATGGTGATCGGGGTGCGCAAGATCCCCTTTGCCGCCCACGCCTGGACCGAGGTGAACGGCGAGATCGTGAACGATCCGGCCGCGCTGCGCACCACCTACGCCGAGATGTCCCGATGCTGACCGCCCGCGCCTCGCGGAGGGCCCGGTGAGCGCCCTGGCCGGCGTGTGGGCACGCCGCGGCGCCCCGCTCCCCGAGCGCGCGCTGGAGCGCATGTGCCGGGTGCTGCGGTGGCTGGGCCCCGACGGCGAGCACGCCGTCCGCACCCCCGGGGTGGCCATGGCCATCCGGCCGTTCCACACCGCGCCGGGCGCCCCCGCCGGGCAGCCCCTGCGGGCGCCGGACGGGTCGCTGGTGATCTTCGCGGGCCGCATCGACAACGCCGGCGAGGTATCGCGGGCGCTGGGCGGAGAGCCGGGCCGGGCCGCCCCCGCGGGGCTGCTGGCGCTGGCCGCCTACCGGCGGTGGGGCGTGGAAGGCTTCGGAAAGCTGGTGGGCGACTTTGCCCTGTCGCTGTGGGACGCGCCCCGCCGGCGCATGGTGCTGGCGGTGGACTCGATGGGCCGCGTGCCCCTGTACTACCACCTGGGGCCCGAGCACCTGTACTGGGCGTCGAGCGCGCGGGCCCTGCTGGCCGGCGCGGGGCTGGAGCCCCGCCTGGACGGGGACTTCGTGGCCAACTACCTGGCCAACCGCCCCTCCGCCGGAAGCCCCTTCCAGGGCGTGGCGCAGCTCCCGGGCGGGCACGCGCTGGTGGCCGGGGACGGACGGGCCGAGGTGCACCGCTACTGGGCGTTCGACCCCGGGCACCGGGTGCGCTACGCCGCCGACGCGGACTACGAGGCGCACTTCCGCGAGCTCTTCGACGAGGCCGTCGCCTGCCGGATGCAGACGGACGGGCCGGTGTGGTGCGAGCTGAGCGGGGGCGTGGACTCCACGACCATCCTGTTCACCGCCGAGCGCCTGGCGGCCGAGGGCCGGGTGAGCGCCCCCAGCGTGCGGACGGTGTCGTACGTGTTCGACCGGGCCACCAGCTCCGACGAGCGGGTCTGGATCCGCGCGGCCGAGGAGCGCCTGGGGCGGAGCGGGCTGCACGTGTCGGAGGAGGAGTGTCCCATCCTGACGCCCCTTCCCCGCGACTACCGCCCCGACCTTCCCAGCAACCAGATCTGCTACCTCGCCCGACAGGACCGCCTTGCCCACGCAATGGCGGAGGACGGCTCGCGCGTGGTGCTCAGCGGCATCGGCGGCGACCAGCTGTTCTGGAGCGAGCCCCCCGAGGCCATGGAGCTGGCCGACCTGGCCGCCGAGCGGCGGTACGGCGACATGCTCCGGCAGTGCGGCGTGTGGTCGCGGGCGCTCTGCTGGCCCTTTCTCAAGACGCTGTGGGTGGGCGGGATGTTTCCCCTCCTTCCCGAGCGGTGGCAGGCGCGGCTGCAGCGCTCCAATCCCATGGGCGAGTGGTTCGATCCCTCCTTCGTCCGGCAGACCGGGCTGCACCAGCGGCTGATGGGCTCCAGCGACGACCTGGGGTTCCGCACGCCCAGCGCCTCCATGCAGTACT
>DASQBH010001273.1:0-2217 GCA_035635315.1 Longimicrobium sp. | reverse complement strand
GCGCTCTTTGCGGACGATGCGGTGCTGATGCTCCCCGGCGTGCCGCAGCTGCACGGCAGGGCGGCCATCGAGCAGGCGCTGGCCGGTGCCTTTGGCGCGGTGAAGTACCACAGCATCCTGGCCAACGTGCAGGAGGTGCAGTTCTTTGGCGACTACGCGCTGGAGATGGGCACGTCGGTGTTCACGTACGAGGCGGGCGGGCAGACGTTCGTGGATCAGGGCAAGTACGTGGTCTCGTGGAAGCGCCAGCCCGGCGGCGAGTGGAAGATCCACCGCGACGTCAGCAACGTCACCAGCAGCTCGGTGCAGTAGCCGCGGGCCCTCTCCCCCGCCAGGCCTTTCGCTCGTTTCTCGCGACGGCTGGCGACCCCTCCCCCAAACTGCGGGGGAGGGGTGGTGTGCTCGACAGGCTGTCTTTGCGTGGCCGAATTCTCCCCTCTCCACGAGGTACGAGCGGGGAGGGGCCGGGGGAGGGGCACCCCGCGTACGCAGTTCGATGTGATTCGAAGCGGGATCGAATTCACCTCTCCTCCAGGGATTTGGGGGAAAGGCCGGGAGAGGGGGCGTTCCGCGGGCGCAGCTGGATGGCTGGCGGGCAGCGCGCCCGGGCCCTACACCGATTCGCTCGCGCCGCGGGGGCCGCCGTCCCTCTCCGCGGCCTTCCACGGCAGGCGCCCCTCGATCTCCACCTCCAGGGAGAAGCTCAGGAAGGTGCGGATGAGGACGATGAGGCCCAGCACGCCCAGGTTGCGGAAGGTGGGCTCGATAGCGACGGTGCCGATGATGTCGGCGATCACCAGGAACTCCAGCCCCAGCAGGATGCCGCGCCCCAGGTTGCGCCGGTAGGCCTTGTACGCGGGTCCGAACGTCCTCGCCTGCCGCCAGTCGCGAAAGAGCAGCGCGGTGGCGACGATGGCGGTGAGCACCAGCATCAGCACGCCGCCCATCTCCACGGCCAGTGCAATGGCGTGCACCGCCTGCTCCACCATCTCCGGCTTCTGCGCGGCCTGGATCATCCCCCCGCTCCTCGTCCGGCGTCATCCACCCTGAATCCCCGCGCCTGAAGACGGCAACCCCGGTGCCGTTTTCCCGCTATTCCCTATTCCCTGTTCCCTGTTCCCTGCAGTTCCCTTCCCCTCAAGGCACACGATTCGCAGCCTGCGCGCGTCGATGATGACGCAACGCAACCAGATTCTCGCCGCCGCCGGGGTCGTGCTGGTGCCCGTGCTGGTGTGGGCCGCCACGCGCCTGGGCGACCCTCCCGCGCCCGCCGAGCGCCCCCGCGCGCCCGCAGCCGCCGCCACCGCGCTGGTGCGCGGGCCCGAGCTGCCCGAAGACGTCGCGCGCCTGCTGGCGCAGGAGCGTAACTGGCGCGCGGCCCGCCGCCTGCGCGAGCTCACCACACCGCAGAGCGATCCCGAGCTGCTGCTCGTCGCCGCCAAGGCCGAGGCGGCGTGGGGCGGGTGGGAGAACGTGTTCGACCTGCTGCGCGACAAGCCGTGGCTGGACCGCGTGGGCGGCGGCGACGGCTGGTACCTGCTGGGCCGCGCCTGGGAGCAGGCCGGCCAGTGGGATCGCGCGGCGCAGGCGTACGGCAAGTACGTGTCGCTGCGGCCGGATACGGGCAGCGCCCAGCACCGCGGCGAGCGCGCGGTGGGGCAGCTGCGCCACGCGCTGGCGCTGATGCGCGCCGGGCGCGGGGACGAGGGCGTGCGCGCGCTGGACCAGGCCCGCGGGCAGATCCCCGCCGTCGCCGGCTGGGTGGCCACGCTGGCGGCCGAGGCGCTGGCGGAGCGCGGCGACACGGCGCGCGTCCGCACCTTCCTGGCGGCGGAGGAGGACGAGCTGCCAGTGCCCGCCCGCGCCCACGCCGCCCGGCTGCGCGCGCACCTGGCCGCGCGCGACGTGGCCGGCGCCCGCGCTCTGGCGTTGGCCTTCGCCCGGCAGACGGAGGTGCCGGCGGAGCGCGCCGCGCTGGACGTGGCCGCCGCGCAGGCCATGCTGCAGCTGCGCGACACCGCGGCCGCACGCCAGGCGCTGCGCGCCGCGCTGGCCGCCTCTCCCTCGGTGGATGCGGCGCGGCTGCTGAGCGGGCTGGGCGGGTTGAACGTGAACGACCGCCTGGCCATCGCCACCGTGTACGACCGCGCGGGGAACAAGCCGCGCGCCATCGACGGCTACCGCGCCTTTCTGGCGGCGAATCCCGGCAACCAGGAC
>DASQBH010001272.1:0-3138 GCA_035635315.1 Longimicrobium sp. | reverse complement strand
GCCATGTACTTCGACTCGGTGCTCAACGGTGTTCCCGGCATCGAAAAGCGCATCCTGCGCGTGCCGGAAGACAGCATGCGGGCCAACTTCGTCGCCCGGCTGCGCGCGACGAACCCGCGCCAGAAGCCGGTGCTGGTGATGGGCCACATGGACGTCGTGGGCGCCGACACTACCAAGTGGGAGACGGACGCCTTCGAGCCCGTCATCCGCGACAACTACCTCTACGGCCGCGGCGCCATCGACGACAAGGGGATGCTGGCGGCCACGCTCACGGCGCTGGTGCAGCTGGCGCAGCAGCGCAACCGGCTGGACCGCGACATCATCTTCTTCGCCACGGCGGGCGAGGAGGGCGGTCCGGTGGTCGGGGTCGATTGGGTGATCGAGCACCACCGCGACCTGATCGGCGACGCGGAGTTCGCGCTCAACGAGGGCGGCCGCATTCGCGTGGACAACGGGCAGGTGCGCACCGTCAACATCCAGACGACGGAAAAGGTCTACTACAACGTCATCGCCACGGCCACGGGCACCAGCGGCCACGCCTCCGTGCCGCTCCCCGACAACGCGCTGGCGGCGCTGGCCCGCGCGGTGAACCGCGTGCACGAGTGGCGCGCGCCGGTGCGGCTCATCGAGACCACCCGCATCTACTTCCAGCGCCTGGCGGCGATCGAGGACGACGCGGAGATGAAGCGGGCCATGGAAGAGCTCACCGCCGCCGGCGCCTCGCGCGAGCAGATCGACCGCGCGGCCGCCGTGCTCTCCCGCGACCCGCTGCACAACGCGGTGCTGCGCGCGGGCACCTCGCTCACCCTGCTGAACGGCGGCTTTCGCGCCAACGTCATCCCCAGCGAGGGGCGCGCGACCTTCAACATGCGCATCGTCCCGGGCGAAGACGCGGCGGAGCTGGTGCGGATGATCAACGAGATCGACGGCGAGCCGCAGGTGACCTTTGCGCTGGAGCAGCCGCCGGTGCAGGCGCCGCCCCCGTCGCCCGTGTCCACCGAGCTGTTCCAGGCGATGGAGTCGGCCGCACGCACCATGGCGCCCAACGCGACGGTGCTGCCGTTCATGTCCACCGGCGCCACGGACGGCGCGGCGCTGCGGGCCATCGGCATCCCCACCTACGGCATCCTTCCCATGCCGCTGCCGATGGAGGACGAGCTGCGCATGCACGGCGACAACGAGCGCGTCCCCGTCCCCGCGCTGGGCTGGGCCACGGAGTACATCTACCGGGTGCTGCGCCAGGTCGCCAGCTGAACGGACCCGGGCGCCGGCAGGCTCACCTCACCGGCGCCGCTCCCGTTATCTCGCATCATCCACGAAGGTCCGGGCGGGGTTCATTGCACCCCGCCCGGTTCATGCGCCTGCCCGTCCCCGGCGTGGGCGTCATCGCGGGTCCACTTCAATGACAGGAGTATTCCATGCCCATCACGGTACAGCTGTTCACGGCGACCGGTGTCCGCGCGCAGCATCCGCAGGCCCAGGTGACGGTTCCGGCGGGGTACAAGATTGTCGGCGGGGGGGCGCTCAGTAACTGGAGCGGCGCGGGAAACCTGCTGACGGCCTCGTATCCGGCCACCGCCACCCGGTGGATGGCCGCCGCCAAGGACCACGAGGTCATCTCGCCCGCCAGCCTCACGGTGTTCGCCTACGCGATCCACGATCCGGCCAACGAGTGGGACGTGGTCATCCAGACGGCGAAGGCCGCGCCCGCGCCCCATCCCCAGGTGGCCGCCACGCTGCCGGCGGGGTACGTGCTGACCGGCGGCGGGGCGCAGGTGCACTACACGGGCGCCGGCAACTTCCTTACGGCCTCGTACCCCGTAGGGAGCTCGGGGTGGGAGGCGCGCGGAAAGGACCACGCCATCCCCGACCCTGCCGCGATCACCGCCTACGCCATCGGCCTCCGGCATCGAACCGGCGCCATCCGGGTGACGGGCACCGTCGTGGCGGTCACGGAGCCGGGGCTCAGCTCGCATCCCCTGGCCTGGGCGTCGCTGGACCTGGGATGGATTCCATCCGGCGGGGGAGCGCTCACCAGCTCGCATGGGCCGGGCAACCTTCTCACCGGCTCGTTTCCCGTGGGGCTTTCGTGGGCCGCCGCCGCCAAGGACCACGTGCACGCGTCCGGGGCGACCATGACGTCCTTCGTCCTTGGAATTCGCGAAGGCTGACCCGCAGGACGGGCCGGCTCGCACGGAGCCGGGCCCCGGTCTGCGGAAACGCCCGGCGCCGGGAGGGACTGGCGCCGGGCACGCGGCCTTCGCATCTTTGTGTCCATCACCCACGACACGCTTCCGCTGTCAAACCGCGCGGCCCTGGTGCGTTCCGTACCACCGGGCCGTTCCGCCACGCCGTCTCCCCATCCTGACCCATGTCCATCCGCACGCTCCTCGTCGTTGCGCTCGTCGCGTCGCTCCCCGCCTGCGAAGAGGCGTTCGGCCCCGACCGGCCGGCGGTCAGCCGTGTGTTCCTGGAGTACGCCGCGCTGGGCGGAATGCCGGCGGGCACCTACCGCGCCGCCGGCGAAGCGCCCATCGACAGCGGCGGCGGACTGCAGCCCGGCGAGTGGGCGTTCGCCTCCCGCAGCGGCCCCGCGCCCGAGCCGGTGCTGATCGACGCCTCGCGCCCGGCGGCCAACGGCGGGTATGACAGGGTGTCGATCTTTCTGCCCAACGGCGCGCACACCGGCCAGATGATCACCATGGGCCAGCCGTGCGAGGATCCCGGCGGATGCGCGTCGATGTCGGTGGATTTCGGATTCCGGTCGCAGGCGCTGGAGGCGGACACCGAATGCGCCGTGCGCTCCGGCACACTTCACCTGGTCACGCTGACCGACGAGCGGGTGGTGGGCACCATCACCGGTACCCTGGCGTGCTCCGGCGCCCACATTGGCCTGTCGCAGATCCGCGGCACGTTCGACGTGGCGATGCGGACCTGGTGATCCCGCGCCTCGCCCGCACCTACGAAAGGCCCGTGCTGCTTCGGCGTCAGGTTCTTGTGCACGATCCCGATGCCGCCTTCCTGCGCGATGGCGATGGCCAGGCGCGCCTCGGTGACGGTGTCCATGGCGGCGGACACCAGCGGCAAGTTGAGGGTGATGTTGCGTGAAAACCGCGTCGCCAGGGATGTGTCCTTGGG
>DASQBH010001271.1:0-2007 GCA_035635315.1 Longimicrobium sp. | reverse complement strand
GCTTTGATGCGATGCGGAGGGGCACGCCGATCCGAGCCAAAACTAGGGACGGAACGGCCTCGCCGACAGCGGCGGATCAACCTCGACTGGGTTAATCTCCACCGTTGCGCATCCTCATCTCCCGGGATACGATGGAGATTGGCCCGTAACCGTCGCTGAGCACGCTCGTAGTTTGCGGATGAACGGACACCTCCCCTTCGTCGGGATTGTCGGAGCGGCGCTCCTAAGCGCCGCTTCAGCCTGCGCCGGTCTGACGCCCACAGCAGCAGACTTCTCTACCGCGTTCGAGCCTCCGCGATCCTGGGACGCCGCTCTCTTCTTCGTCTTTGGAGATTCGGCGTTCGTTCCGGACGCCGACTACGCCACCCGCATCGAATTCCATGATGGCACGCGACAACGAACGGTAGCGGCGAGCGATTTGTTTGATGCACCAACCGGCGAAAGGCGTACGCCCTGGTATCGGCTGCGCCCGGACGAGAACGGTGCCACAACCACAATGGTTGCGCGGATCACTCTGGAACACACCAGTGGTGCACGCACGACGGCGGACTACCCGCTGACCATTCAGCGAGACGAGTATGTTACCCTCTACGCCATGGTGTACACTCGCGATCCCGGCGAACGGTACATCTCCATGCCCCAGCATCGGAAGTCATTCCCGCTGCATCCCTCCGCCCGGGCGCAGCCCGGGGACTCGCTCTGGATTTCACACGCGGGCAGAAACCGGGAGTGCTTTGATTGCCCCCGGTGAGCTGATCGGCGGTTGGAAACAAGTCCCTGCTCCGAGGCAAGTGATTCTCCCCTTGGGCCGCCTCGTGGGAATGGCGCTGCTGTGCTACACCTCCGCCTGCACCGCCCTGCCCCACCCGACGAATGTGGATGACGTCTCTCGCGCGGTGGGGCCGCCGCCGAGATCGTGGAAGGCGGGAATCGGCTTTTACCTGCAGGACTCCGCGCGCGTCGAGTTCTTTGATGGCGTGCGAACGCGTGTGGTCACGTCGGAAGAAGGGATGGAAGAGGCACTGGGCCGCACGCCCTGGTACCGGGTGCACCTGGCCGATACTCTCGCCACGGTGCTGCATGTGAGGGTCACGTTTCCAGGCGTGGGTGAAACCACGGCTGAATATCCGCTTACAATTGAGCGAGACGCCTTCTATGGCGTGATGGTCGAAGTAGCAGGGTACAACCCACGCTACATCATCAGCGCGCAGGGGCCTCGCTCCTATCCCATGCCGCCGGGCGCCCAGAAGATGCCGGAGGATTCGCTCAGGATCTTCTACGGCGTGCATACCCGGGAGTGCTGGAGCTGCCCGAACTGACGTCGAGATGATCGAGAGCCCCGGCGCGATGCGCCGGGGCTCTCGTGTTCCAGGCCGGACTCCGCGGCGGAGCCTACGCCGTGTCGCCCGCGGGTGCGGCGGCGGGGGCAAAGTGCTCGTTCATCCACGCCTGCCAGTCGGCTCCGCCCGGCCCGCGGCGGCCGTGTCGCCGTAGCGCTACGCGCTGCCGATCTCGCAGTCAAGGCTACCCTCCCGTGCCGACTCCCGCATCGCCGGCGACAGAGCATGGTACCACCACCACCCGGAATCCGCAGTTGGGGCTGACCACCTCGGGAGGCAGCCCGAAGCGCGAGGCGGAGCGTATGCTTCGCTCCGGGCTGTGAAAGGCACCGCCCCGCAGAACGCGCAGCACCTCCGGACCCGCCTCCAGGTTCTCCCGCCCGTCCGCGCCCTGGTAGGGATAGCCGAAGGACGGGACGTCGTCCTCCTTTCCCCACAGGCTGCGCGTCCATTCCCACATGCTGCCGCTCATCTCCTGCGCGCCCAGCGGGCTGGCTCCGGACGGAAAGCAGCCCACGACGCTCGCCCCGCCGATCCCCGCGTCGTGGTAGTTGGCCCGGTCGGGGTCGGCGGCGTCTCCCCAGGGAAAGCGGAGATGCCCCTCCGCGCCGCGCGCCGCCTTCTCCCACTCCGGCTCGTTGGGAAGGCGGGCCTCCAGCCCCCCCTC
>DASQBH010001270.1:0-4727 GCA_035635315.1 Longimicrobium sp. | reverse complement strand
GGTTCCGGCGATGCGCGGCGTGCAACCCAATCCACGACGAACCTCTTCAATCACACACGAGACCCGGGCCGATCGGGGATCACTCGCCGGCGCCCACCAGCCGCGGCCGGGCCACGGTGCGCAGGAACTCGCCGATGCGCGCGGCCTGCCGGTCCCACGTCTTGTCGCGCAGCACGAACTCGCGCGCGCGGACGCCGCGGGCCGTCCGCTCGGCGTCGGTGCGGGCGGCGGCGCGGCGGATGGCGGCGGCCAGCCCCTCCGGCGTCTCGTCGTGGGCCAGTTCCAGGTGCGGGTGGTACTCGTCGGGGATCCCCGGCGGGGCGGTGCTCACCACCGGGGTGCCGCTCACCAGGTACTCCAGCAGCTTGCTGGGAAAGCTGTAGCGGTTGGCGCGGTGCGCGGAGGGGCGCGGGTTCACCAGCACCGCCGCCTCGCGCTGCCGCAGCCGCATCTCCTCCGCCGGCACCTGCTCCCAGGGGCGAAAGACGATGCGCGGGTCGCGCGCCGCCGCCGCCCGCACCTCGCGGGTGAGCGGACCGCCGCCGTAGATCCACAGCCGCCACTCCGGCCCCTGCAGCCGGCCGAAGGCGTCCAGCAGCAGGGGGATGCCGTTCATCTCGTTCAGCATCCCCGAGTACATCACCGCCCGCTCGCCCGCGGCGCCGGCGGAGGGCCGCAGCGGCTCCCCCGCGTCGGACGGGTGCAGGCCGCCCTCCATCCGCATCCAGGGCACCCCCGGCGCGTACTCGGCCGCCACGTGGGGGGTGAGCACCACCAGCCCGTCGAAGCGGCGCAGGACGGAGAGCTGGGCGCGCACGTCCAGCCGCTCCAGCGCCCCGCGCACGCCCCGCAGCCGGTAGCCGAAGGGGAGGTCCGCCACGATGGCCACCGCGGGGACCCGCCAGGCGCGCGCGGCGGCCAGCACCGGCAGCGCCAGGGGGGAGAACACGTTGTAGACCAGCAGCGCCCGCGGCCCGCCGCCCGACGACGCGCGCGCCCAGCGCCCCAGGTGGGCGAAGAGCGAGGCGGCCAGCGTGGCCTCCTTGGGCCCGCGCACGTTCAGAAAGGGGACCAGCGTGGCCTCCAGCCCCGTGTCGTCCAGCGCCGCGCGGCAGCCGCGCACCAGCAGCGACGGGTCGCCGGGCCAGGCGGCCTGCGGAAGGGCCGTGAACGGCTGGATCCGCATCCCCCCGCCCTGGGCAAGGAACTCCAGCAGCCCCAGCTGAAAGCGGTTGCCGGCGGGGGAAAAGGCGTGCGTGGTCCACCCCATCTGCGTGGGCACGGCGCTCCCCACGAACGCCACCTCCAGCCGCGCGGGGGGCGCGGACCCGGGCGGCGCCCCGGGGGAGAGGACGGCCTCGGGAACGGGGACGGGACGCACGTTCACCCTCACCCGCCCCGCTCCATCCGCCGGCGCGCCTGCACCGCGCGCCGCCCGTCGCGGCGGCGCGCGGCCAGCGTCTGCGGCAGGTGCAGCAGGTTCCAGCCGATGGCGCGCGCCACCAGCGGCGCGTTGCGGGCCGGGCCGAACGGGCGCAGCCGCGCCTCGAACGGCACCGTACGGTCCACGGTGCCGCGGGGCGAGCAGGCGTTCACCGCCACCCAGGCCGCCGTCTTGAGTCCCATCCAGATGCCATGGTTCTTGGCGCGATGCCGGATCAGGTTGCGCATCTGCAGGTACGCCGAGCCCGCGGGCGCCGCCGCCAGCACGTTGCGCCCGGCGTTGTGCCACACCGGCGTGTTGATCCCCGCCACGCGGTACCCCGCCGCCCGGGCGCGGTGCTGAAGGTCGTCTTCCTCACCGTAGACAAAGTACACCGGATCGATGCCGCCCAGCAGGTCCAGCATCTCGCGGCGGCAGAACATGGCCGCGCCCTCCACCCACACGCGGTCCTCCACCCGCAGCCCGTCCCACCGCGCCGACGCCTCGTCCAGCGCCGAAGGGGGCGCCCAGCGCTGGGCGCCCAGCATCTCGAACCCCAGGATCCCCAGCCGCGGGTCGCCGGCCATGGCCTGCACCGCGTGCCCCACGCAGCGCGGGTCCAGCCGCAGGTCGTTGGTCATCAGGAACACGAACGCCGCGTCCCGCCGCCGCGCCTCGTCCACCGCGTCGTTGAGCGCCGCGTAGCCGCCGTTGCGCGCGCGCGCCAGCACCGCCACCTCCGGGTGCCGCGCGCGCAGCCACGCCAGGCTGTCGTCGGTGGAGGCGTTGTCCACCACCAGCAGCGACAGCCTGGGGTAGTCCTGCGCCCGCAGCGTGGGAAGCAGCGCCTCCAGGTGCGCCCGGCCGTTGAAGTTCAGCACGGCGGCCAGCACCCGGGGCGCCCCGGCGTCCGGATCGCTCACGCGTCCCTCCCCGGCGGAAAGCTGGACGGGCGAGGGCACGCCGCCCTCAGCGCGCGGCGGAACGGAACCACTCCACGAAGCGCGGAATGCCCTCCTCCACCGGCGTCCGCGGATCGTACCCCAGCAGCCGCCGGGCCCGGGTGACGTCGGCGCAGGTGCGGTCCACGTCCCCCGGCTGCGCCGGCTGGCGGTCCAGCACCGGCTCCACCCCCATCGCCGCGCCCAGCAGCTCCACCAGCCGCGACAGCGACGTGGTCCGGCTCTCCCCCAGGTTCACGATCTCGAACACACCCGGGGTGCCGTGCGCCAGGGCGATCGCCCCCTCCACCCCCTGCACCACGTCGTCCACCCAGGTGTAGTCGCGCCGCGCGGATCCGTCGCCAAAAAAGGGGATGGGGCGCCCCTCCGCCATCAATCGGGCGAACTTGTGGATGGCCAGGTCCGGGCGCTGCCGGGGCCCGTACACGGTAAAGAAGCGCAGGCAGACGATGGAGGTGCCGTACAGCGCGTGGTGCGCGTGGCACAGCAGCTCGCCCGCGCGCTTGGTGGCCGCGTACGGCGAGATCGGCTCCGCCACCGGGTCGTCCTCGCGAAAGGGGACGGGGGCGGAGTTGCCGTACACGCTGCTGCTGCCGCCGAACACCACCGGCACGTTGCCCAGGGCGCGCGAAAGCTCCAGCACCGCGGCCGTCCCCTCCACGTTGGTGCGCGCGTACGCCAGCGGCTGCTGGATGGAGGGGCGCACCCCCGGCCGCGCCGCCAGGTGCACGATGGCATCCATCCGGCCGCCCCCCGCCAGCGCCGCCTCCATGGCGCCGGGGTCGCAGACGTCCGCCTCCACCAGCCGGAAGGCGGGAAAGGCGGACAGCTCCGCCACGGTCCCGCGCTTGATGGCGGGGTCGTAGAAAGGGTCGAAGTTGTCCACCGCCCACACCGCGTCGCCCCGCTCCAGCAGCCGCCGGCACAGGTGCCCGCCGATGAACCCCGCGCCGCCGGTCACCACCACGTTCATGCGCGCGCCCCGCTCACAGCGTGCGCGCGGCCATGCCGGGGTCGCGCAGCACCTGCTCGAAGTAGGGGATGGTGCGCCGCAGCCCTTCTTCCAGCGTCACCGCCGGCTCCCATCCCAGCACCTCGCGGGCCACGGTGATGTCGGGGCGGCGCACCTTGGGGTCGTCCTGCGGCAGCGGCAGCGAGTCGATGCGCGACTGGCTCCCCGTCATCCGCAGCACCAGCTCCGCCAGCTCGCGCACGGTGAACTCCACCGGGTTGCCGATGTTGGTGGGGTCCACGCGGTCGGAGTGGAACAGGCGGTAGATGCCGTCCACCAGGTCGCTGGCGTAGCAGAAGCTGCGGGTCTGGCTCCCGTCGCCGTAGACGGAGAGCGGCTCGCCGCGCAGCGCCTGCACGATGAAGTTGCTCACCACCCGCCCGTCGCCCGGGCGCATCCGCGGTCCGTAGGTGTTGAAGATGCGCACGATGCGCGTCTGCACCCCGTGAAAGCGGTGGTACGCCATGGTAATGGCCTCGGCGAAGCGCTTGGCCTCGTCGTACACGCCGCGGGGGCCCACCGGGTTCACGTGCCCCCAGTACGTCTCCGGCTGGGGATGCACCTGCGGGTCGCCGTACACCTCGCTGGTGCTGGCCAGCAGCAGGCGGGCGCCCTTGGCCTTGGCCAGCCCCAGCGCCTTGTGCGTCCCCAGCGATCCCACCTTGAGCGTGGGGATCGGCTGCTCCAGGTAGTCTACGGGGCTGGCCGGGCTGGCGAAGTGCAGCACGCCGTCCAGCGGCCCCTCGACGTAGATGAAGTTGGTGACGTCGTGCTGTACGAAGCGGAAGTTCTGGTTGCCGATCAGGTGGGCGATGTTGTCCGGGTGCCCGGTGATGAAGTTGTCCATCCCCACCACCTGGTGCCCCTCGGCCAGAAACCGGTCGCACAGGTGGGAACCCAGAAACCCGGCGGCGCCGGTGATCAGGACACGCATTCGTAGGCCTGGGAGTGCTGCGGCGATGGAAAACGCGAACGGGCGCGGCACCGGGGTTTTCGGGGCCGGATCAATCCGCCCAACTTACCCCCGCCCTCCGCGCCCCGCAACGTGGCGCCACGGTTCCGATCCGTGCGCTTTCGTGTGCCTCACGGAACGGCGGAACGCAGGGTCCACAGCGTGAAAAAGGACTCTCCGTCGCCTGGGTTGCAGGCGAGCCGAGTCACGGTGCCCCGACGCTGCTCAGCCGTCGTTCGGCGGCATTCCCGAAGCCGCCGGAGCGCTTCCCCGTTTCGGGTTGGACATCGGCGTGGAACGTGGGGTTGGGTGGATGGTGCGGACGCAGTGAGGGGCCATCCGCGTTTTTTGAGAGGACCCCTCATGCTCATCCCCATC
>DASQBH010001269.1:0-2984 GCA_035635315.1 Longimicrobium sp. | reverse complement strand
GCACCGCACCCGCCGGCGGGGCCTCGCCGCGGTGGACGGGGACCCAGTGCGTGTACGGCGGCGGGGCGGCGGAAAGGGGAAAGGGCGGAAGGACCGGGGGGCCCATGTGTGTGGACGGCGGCGGCTGGGAGGGGGACCGGCGCGGCGGCGGGGGATCGCGGCACGGAGCCGCCGGATTGGGCAAGGCGTGCGCCCCCCGTGGGCACACCGCCTCCTTTCCTCTGCAATCGTTTTCACCCCTTCCACTTGCCGCCAGGCGGCCGAGCCTTCCGGCGGCGGCGCGGAGGGGAAAGGGTGTGGAGGGTGTGTCCCAGGTTGTGGCGCGGAAGGCACAGGAGCGTGGGCGCGATTCCGATCCAATTCATCCGGAACTAATGGGTGGAAAGCCATTCCAGGCCCGAATGAGTACGATTCATATCCGGACTTTTATTGTGGAAATGTGAAAATCCTGATCGTAGCCTGTGTGCGGAGTGGACAACAAACCGCTCTCCAACAAGGATTTGTAGCCGATCCACGGTTCCCGTCAGGACTGCAACGATCTGCTACATGGGTTACCACGAGGCGAGGTCTGGAGAATGTGCGACAAAAGGCTTTACAGACGTAAACGGAGTAGTTATTGTTGCTCCGACGGCAGGTCGCTAACGGTGCGGTAGCCACACCCCTTCCCGCTCTGAACTCCACTCAGTTGTTCCTCCGAGAGGATGTTCGAGCGGGCGCTACACGCCTCCGCTTGCTATCCTATCCCGACAGAAATACCCCACTCATTCACCGCGGTACCCCGCACCCCACACAGGGAGACTGACGAGCATGGACGCAAAAAAGTATGCTACGCTGGCTTCGGTGGTCGACGAGACGCTGGCCGGGCGCACGGACAACGCACGTACGCTGCTCTCCAGCCTGGTGGAGACGCAGCTGAACGCCGGCGCGGGGAGCGAGGACCTTCAGTACTACATCTTTGCCTCGGCGCTCTCCAAGCGCCTGGCGTCGGACACGTCGACGGAGATCAACCTGTACCTGCGGCAGTTCGAGACCACGCAGATCTCCCTGTTCAACCTGCTCGCCCAGCACCTGCCCACGGTGCAGCTGGCGGGGCCGCTGGCCAACGAGGTGCTGGCCGGCTTCGTGGGCGGTGAGGACGAGGTCACGCTGCTGGACGTGGGGATCGGCTCCGGGCGGCAGGAGGTGGGGCTGCTGTACCTGCTGGCCACGCAGCGCCGCCTTCCCCGCAAGCTGAACATCATCGCCATCGAGCCCGACGCGGGAAGCCTGCTGGAGGCGGACGAGTCGCTGGCCGAGGCGGCCATGACGCTGGGCGTGGAGCTGGAGTTCCACCCGGTGCACAAGGTGGTGGAGGAGCTGGACGACGCCGACTGGCGCTTCTTTGCCTCGTTCGGCACGCCCATGGTGGTGCTGGGGGCGTTCGCGGTGCACCACGTGCGCTCGGCCGGAGGCGGCAACGCGCGCGACGCGCTCTTTCGCCGGCTGCGCGCGCTGCAGCCCGACGCGGTGGTGCTGTGCGAGCCCAGCAGCAACCACGACTCGCCCAGCCTGCGCGAGCGGTTCGAGGCGTCGTGGCACCACTTCGGCCTCACCTTCGGCATCATCGACGGGCTGGAGATCGGCGACGCGGAAAAGAGCTCGATGAAGATGTTCTTTGCGCGCGAGATCGAGGACATCTTGGCCAACGCCGAAGAGACCCGCTGCGAGCGCCACGAGCCGGTAGACGTGTGGGTGCGCCGGCTGCGCGAAGCGGGCTTCGCGCCGTGCACGGACTTCGGAATGATCGGCGCGCCCTCGTCGGGCCCGGTGCGGGTGGCGGCGCGCGACGGGTACCTGGGGCTGGACTACGGCGACGAGACGCTGGTGGCCATCGTCTGCGCCACCTCGGGCGTTCCCACGCGCGCCGGCCGCATCTCGCGCATGCTGCTGGAGCAGGTGGCCTGACGGGCTGATCCCCATCGGCCGAAAGTGGCCGGGCCCCGCCACGCGCGGGGCCCGGCCACTCCGTTTACGTCCCGCTCCGCTTTCCCCGCCACACAGGGGAAAGCGGCTCTTTTGTCCACCTAAGTCAATTTGCGGCAGCGGGTTGCATATTGCCAAACCTTGACAGGAAAGGGGATGCCCCATTACTCTTCCGCTCAATCTGAGACACCACATTGTAACAGATGGCGTAAACTTCGCCACTTCCGGGGCGCTGCCCCCTCTTGTCGCACCCTGTCGTCCCCTTCACACGCAGCACACGGATAACGCCCATGGCCACGCTGACCGCAGACACCCCGGTGCTTTCCTCCCGCTTTACGCCCGACGCGACGGTGAGCGGCGGCAACATCCTGTCCATGCTGGCGGCGATGGGCCCGTTCCGTAAGCGCGGCGAGCAGATCCTGCAGGACCACGGCATCTTCGAGGTGACGCCCGAGGGGTGGTACCCGCTGGCGGCGTACGTCCGCTCGCTGCGCGCCATCGGCGAAAAGATGGGTCCCAACACGCTCTTCCAGATCGGCCGCCAGATCCCCAACCACGTGCCGCTGCCGCCGGGGCTGGACACGTTCGAGAAGGTGCTGGCCTCGTTCGGGATGGCGTTCGACATGAACCACCGCGGCGCAGAGCCGGGGGCGATCACCTTCGACCTCAAGAGCCCGCGCGCGGCCACCATCACCACCGGCACGCCGTACCCGTGCGACTTCGATCGCGGGGTGATCGCGGGCTTCTTTCAGCACCTGCTGCGCGTGCGGCCGCACGTAGAGGCGGTGGCGGGCGATCCGTGCAAGGCCAAGGGCGGCGAGACGTGCACCTACGCCGTCACCCTGCCGCCGGCCTGACGGACGGCGAGTCGATGGATGGGCGGGCGCTCCGTGCAGGGGCGCCCGCCTTTTTCGTTTGGGTGGATCGGTGCCGCGGGACACGGGAAAGGGGACATGGGGACATGGGGACATGGGGACATGGGGACATGGGGACATGGGGACATGGGGACATGGGGACATGGG
>DASQBH010001268.1:0-2918 GCA_035635315.1 Longimicrobium sp. | reverse complement strand
GAAGAAGCTGTACACCGTGCGCTCCTGCCACTACAACCTGCCCAAGGAGGTGCCCGCGCGGCCGTGCCTGGACTACCACATCGGCCGCTGCAAGGCGCCGTGCGTGGCGTTCCAGACGCCCGACGAGTACCGGGGGATGATCGACGAGATCAGCGAGGTGCTGGGCGGGCACACGCGCCTGGTCGCCAAGCGGCTGCGCGCGGAGATGCAGCGGGCGGCGGAGGAGATGAACTTCGAGCGCGCCGGCGAGCTGCGCGATTCCATCCGCCAGCTGGAGTCGCTGGAGAATCGCCAGCAGATCATGGACGTCACCGGCAGCGACCGCGACATCGTGGGCTTTGCCCGCGACGGCGCGGAGGCGTGCGGCGTGGTGCTGCAGATTCGCGAGGGCAAGCTGCTGGGGCGCGAGGCGCAGTTCCTCACCAACCTGGAGGACGAGCGCGACGAGGAGGCGCTGTCGACCTTCGCCACGCGCGTCTACGCCGACCGCCTGACGCGCGATCCGGAATCGATGCCGCCGGAGGTGTTCTTCGGGCTGGACTTTCCCGACCGGCCGGTGCTGGAGGAGCTGCTGCGCGCCCAGGCCAGGCGCGCCGTGCGCCTGCACGTGCCCCAGCGCGGCGAAAAGGTGCAGCTCGTCGGCCTGGCGGACCAGAACGCGCGCCACCTGCTGGAAGAGCGCAAGCTGATGGGGAACGCTGCCGCCGAGCGGGCTCCGGACGCGCTGTACGAGCTGCAGGAGGTGCTGGAGCTGCCGCTGGTGCCGCGCACCATGGTGTGCTTCGACATCTCGCACACGCAGGGGACGGAGGTGGTGGCCAGCGCCGTGTTCTTCGAGAACGGCGCGCCCGCCAAGGGCGAGTACCGCAAGATGAAGATCCGCGGCGAGTGGGGGAACGACGACTTCGCCTCGATGCACGAGGCGGTGACGCGCTGGTTCAGCCGGCGGGTGGAAGAGGGCAAGCCGCTGCCGGACCTGGCGGTGATCGACGGCGGCAAGGGGCAGCTGGGCGCCGCGCTCAAGGCGCTGGACGCGCTGGACTTTCCGCAGCAGGCGGTGATCGGGCTGGCCAAGAAGGAGGAGGAGATCTTCCTCCCCGGCCGCCCGGACAGCATTCGCCTGCCGCGCCGCAGCCACGCCCTGCGCATGCTGCAGCGCCTGCGCGACGAGGCGCACCGCTTCGCCATCACCTACAACCGCAAGCTGCGGACAAAGCGGACGATCCGCTCGGAGCTCTCCACCATCCCCGGCGTGGGCCCGTCGCGGCAGAAGGCCCTGCTGGCGAAGTTCGGCTCCATGCGCGGCGTGATGGCCGCTTCCGAGGCGGAGATCGCCGCGCTCCCGGGCTTCGGCGCCGCCATCGCGCGCAAGGTGAAGGAGGCGCTGGGGGCCAGCCCGCCGGCGTAGGGCTCGCCCTCTTCCGTACACGGAGCAGGGGATCCCTGGAGAGCGCAGGCCCCTCCGGGAGGTTTGATCGGGAACCGGTCCTTAGGGGCCGTCGTGGCGGGTGGCGCCCTTGACGGTTTGTTCACTCTGTTCTAGTCTTGGAGAATCGGCATGCGGCATCGCGGCCCTGGGGACCACTCCGGCGGTGGAGGTGAGCTTGTGGTCATGATGGAAATCCTGCTCGACGAAGCACGGGCCGCCAACGCGCGGCTGGCGAAATCCATGGACGACTTTCTCGCTGAGCTCACGGCTGCCCGGGACTGGGCGCGCACCGTGGCGCCCGCGGATCCTTCCACCCCGTCTGCCGTGAGCACCGATGAGTGGCATCTCCGACCTGGGACAACGAGTCGCCGACCTGTATAAGGAGATCGTGAACACGACCGTAAGGTTCGAGAGCATGAACCGGGAGACTACCAACATCGTCACGGAGATCAGGACGGCCGTCCAGAGGTGCGAAGAGCGGATGCAGCAGATGCACCTGGACCACGTCCGGGAGCGCGCGGAGCTTTCCAGCCAGATCAAGGCGCTGGACGCGCGGCTCGACGCCCTCAGTGAAAACGCGCTCCACGCGGTGGCACGCGACGCGGCTCGACAGGCGATGGAGGGCATCCTCACCGATGGCGAGCTCTCCCAGCCGGCATTTCGCATCACGGCGGACGTGGAGCCGGGCTCCGGAACCCGGCGGCTGGCGGCGGGCTCGTAGCGGGCCGGCAGGAGCCGATGAACAGAAGAACCGCAGCGGCGATGCAGCCGCTGCGGTTCTTGTTTGTGCGTGTGCAGCCGGAATCACCCGGCTGCACACGCTCCCAGCGTGGGTCCGCGCCGGTCCGGATGCGGATCGGGGCGGAACCGCGGATCAGAAGCGGATCGTCACGCCCACGCTCGTCCCGCCGCCGGACGATGCGACCAGCGGCGCGACCTCGCCGGACAGCACCCTCGCGAGGCCGCGCTTGGCGTTCATGCGGTTCGCGCTGTCGTCCGCGTCGATGATCCCGTAGATCCACGTGCCGAAGTACGTCAGGTACCCCAGCGCCGCGGGCGCATAGTTGGTGTCGTCCTGGCAATCGAAGTCGTCGTCGCAGCTTATGCCGACGCTGGACGAGGTCATGGCGAAGCCCAGGATCAGCCCGGCCATCCCGCCTCCCAGCAGGGCGAGGCCCTTGTTCGTCTCCCCCGAGTAGATCTGGCCGCCGCCGGGCACCACCACGCTCAGCAGGGTGGACGTGCCGGGGTCCTTGTAGCCGGCCGGCGGGGTCTGCGCGAGCGCGGGGGCGGAGGCGATGCACAGAAGCGCGAGCACTGCAATCAGCTTTCTCATGGTCTGGCTCTCTCGTGGTTTGTGCGTCCCGCGGACCGACGCCGGGGACAGGTGTGGAAAGGATCCGGGAAGGTGAAAAACGCAGGGGTGGTCAGGTCATGAGGGCGCTCCATTCCGGGGTGAGAGCAGTACCGCGGGAAGGTTGGGCGGAGC
>DASQBH010001267.1:0-4540 GCA_035635315.1 Longimicrobium sp. | reverse complement strand
ACCGCCGGCACCGCGCGCGCCGCGCTGGCCTGGAGGAGCGGCTGGACGGCCTCGTCTTCGTCCGGCGCACCCTCCGCCCGCTGCGCCATCGCTACAGCGGGCTCCGCCTGCGATTCCTCACGCGCTTCGCGCTGGGCGAGGCGGGCGGGCTGCGCCACCTCGTCGTCCGCATCTTCCCGTTCCTGCCGCTGGGCGAGCGCGGCGGCGGGCTCCTCTTCCGGCTCCTCGTCTTCGGTGGCCGCGATCGGCGCGCGCCGGAGGGTGCGGGCGGTCTCTCGCTCCTCCTTCTCGCACTCGGCGCACTTTGCCTGCACGGCACGGATGGCCCGCCGCTGCACGCCCGCGACGGGGCCGCCGGCCGGCATGCGCATCACGTCGTCGGCCACCCGGTCTGCCTCCTGCTCGTAGACGTCGCCGGGGGGACCCACGCGCAGCTTTGCCTGGACGATGCGCGCCGCCGCCTGGTTCCCCACCCGGCGCTGCATCAACAGGATGGGGTGCGCGGAGGCCACGGCGCCGGCGCCGGACGTGGGACGGTCCGGGACGCGGCTTACGCGGGTCTCCGCGCGGGTGGTCTGCGGCTGGTGCTCCATGCGTCAGTCCGCCCACGGGGAGTCCGGCCGCAGCGCCGCGCGAAACGCCGCGGTGAGCTCCCGGTACAGGGCCTCCACGGGGGGATCGGCGCAGTCGCGCGGGTCGGGGTTGGCCACCAGCCGCAGCCCCGGGCCGTCGATCCACTCCATCCGGTGCACGGGAAGCCCCTGCAGCCGTTCGCGGTCGAACTGGTCGGCGTGGCCGGGGCCCAGGAAGCTGGCCCAGTACACGCCCCGGAACATGGGCCCAATGGTCACGGGCCGCTCGTAGGCGCTTTCGCCGAAGTCCCGCCAGTGCTCGTACGGGTGCAGCACGGCGTACTCCGTGTTCTGCGGCGTGTGGACGGCGAAGAAGGCGTCGGCGAGCGCGTCGAGCTGCTCCCGGCCCAGGCCGGAGGCGTCGAAGCGCAGTTCCAGCGCATTCATCCCCTCCACCGATCGATCTGCCCGGTCGTACGGCCACGCCGCGAAGAACACGGACCAGGAGGGCGAGGTGCCGGTGGCGTCGATCACCAGGGGGTCGGAGCGCCCGGCCGCCGCCAGCAGGCGCTCGCCCATGCCGTGCACCTCGAAGGTGCCGGGAACCGGCCGCTCGTCCCATCCCACCTTGACCGCTGTGGCGGGCCCGATCACCCCCAGGCGCCCGGCAGCCGCCAGCACCTGGGCGAAGAGGGCCCCGTCGGTCCAGTCGTGGCGGCTGGAGCAGGCGCGCCAGAGCATCTTCCCTTCGTTCATCGCGCGCTCATGGCAGCAGGGTCACCGTGCTGGGAGGAGTGACATAGTGCACGAAGAAGCCCAGTTGCTGCAGGTGCTTGTTGGCTTCCGCGGCCTCCCGTGTGGGGAAGAGGTAGTTGATGGAGCGCACCGTCTTTCCCTCGGTGGAGACCAGCCCCTTCGAAAGGATCCTGAGGTAGTCCTGGGCCTGGCTGGGAGGGACCTTCTCGAAGGTGTGCTTGAAGTCCCAGAGCGCCTGCGACCACTCGATGAAGCCGTCGGAGGTGCGCGTGCGCGACAGCCCCTGCCCCGTGAAGGTGGCGCGGCCGAAGCGGATGTTGCGGAAGCGGCCCAGGTGCACCTTGGCAAAGGTCTCGAACATGGGCCCCTTGAGCGCCGCGGCCACCCGCGGCCGCAGGGCGACCATGTCCGCCATCAGCTGGTTGAACCCCCTGATGTCGGGGCCCATGCGCACCGGGACGAGCGAGGTGACGTAGCGGGTGAACGTCTGGTAGGCGGTCAGCGCGTTGTTGGCGTCAGCCGGCACCAGAAAGCCCTTCAGCGCCCCGAAGTCCAGGTTGGTGAGCCCGGCCCGGCGGATGGCCAGCATGTACACCGGGTGCTTGTTGAGCTTGTACTCGATCAGCGTGCGGTTCAGGCCGGGGGGAAGCGCGTCCAGCACGTCCTGGACCTTGTCGAGCGCCTTGGCCCCCGCCCGGGCCGCGGGGGTGAGCTTCTTCAGGTAGGCCAGGATGGCGTCGACGTCCACCTTGCACGGCGAGGCGCAGCCCAGCAGCCACCGCTTGGTGGCCATGGCCAGGGGCCGGAAGCGGGCCACGGCCCATTCGGGAAGCTGCATCAGCCGCTCGATCGCCTCGAACGACATGTCCGCCAGGATGGCCTGCGCCAGGGCGAACGTCTCCCCCGCCCACTGCCGCGCCGCCGCCAGGCTGGGGAAGCGGGGGGCACGGGGAACGCGGGGGACGCGCCCGGGGCCGGAGGGGACGTGGGGTGCGTGCGGGGGGCCGTGCGGCACGCCGGGGGGAACGCGGGGCGCAACCGGCGGCTTTGGCGCCCCTTTCACCCAGCCGCCCACCTTGCGCGCTCCCGCGGCGGCGCCCTTGACGAAGAGGACGACGTTGATGGCGGTGTAGACGAACTTGCGGACGATGAACTCCGCGCGCCGGCAGTCGGCCAGCGGCCCCTCGATGGTGGTGAACTGCAGCTTGACGTCTTCCCACGCCTTTGCGATGACGGCGCCCGGCTGGCTGAACATCGCCCCGATGCCGACGAAGAAGTCCTTGACCGCCAGCCAGTTCTCGCTTCCCGCGGCGCCCCCGGACAGGGCGTAGACCAGCGACCAGAGGAGGTTCCACACCACCTTGGCGATGTCGGCCACCAGCACCACGAAGTCCCACAGCCACGCGATGATCCCCGTGACCACGCCCACCAGGCCGCACACCACCCACTCCGCCACCACCAGCCCCCACTCGGCCGCGGTCATGACCTTTTCCCACCACCGCCCGGGGTAGTCGTACTTGCGCAGGGTGAGCCCCGGCCGCGCGCGGATGGCCTCGTAGTCTTCGCGCGACATGTCCTCCATCAGCGCGTCCTCGGCCGACTGCCCCCACGCCACGCGGGTGAGCAGGTCCAGGCGCGCCTGCACCTGCTCCAGCGCCCCGGCATCGCTTTCCTCGACGATGCGGCGGATGGCGGCGCTGTCGGCCATGCTGGTGTAGCCCTGCAGCAGGTCGTAGATGCGCATCGCCGTGTGGCGCACCCCGTACCCGACGGCGCGGGGCCCGCCGGCGGAGAGGAAGTGGCGCCGGGTGCGCTCGGCGCTCACCCGGTCCAGGTCGCCCAGGAGCAGGCGCCCCATGGCCTCGGCGTCCAGCTCGCCCACGCGCTCCAGGTGCACCAGCACCACGTCCAGCGCCGTCCCGGAGAGCTGGGAGAGGCGAGCATAAATCTCGTGGCTGTCGGCCTCGCTGGTGTAGCCGCTCAAGCGGTCGTAGATCTCCGCCGCCAGGACGGGGGCCAGGTCCGCGACCACCCCGGCGTCCAGCAGCAGGGTGCGCAGGGTGCGGCTGTCCTCGGCGGTCATGTCGCCCAGCAGCCACTGGATCATCCCTGCCGCCGTCTGCCCGTGCGCCGCTGCGCGCCCCTTGAGCTCCGTGAGGATGGCCTGGATGGCGCCCGCGCCGCGCCCCTGGAACTGCCGCAGGATGAGCGCGCTGTCGGCGGCGGAGGTGTAGCCGTCCAGCGCGTCGACGATGGCGTCGACGGCGGCGGAGACGGAGGCGGCGGGGAGGGCGGGCTCTGCCGGCGCGGCGGCCTGCCGGCGGACGGTCGCCGGCTCCGCCGGGGCGCGCCGGGCTTCTCCCCCGCCCTGCTGCACCACGTGGGTGAGCTCGTGCCCCAGCAGGTGCCGTCCGCCCGACGAGCCCGGGCGGTACTCGCCCCCGCCGAAGTAGATGTCGTTCCCCACGGTGAAGGCGCGGGCGTTCAGCTCCCGCGCCGCCGCGCCCGCCCGGGCGTCGGTGTGCACGCGCACGCCGGAGAAGTCGGCGCCGAAGCGCGGCTCGAAGAAGCCGCGCGCGTCCGGGGGAAGCGGGTCGCCCCGACCCTGCGACGCGCGCACGGTGGATTCCAGCTGCGGCCCCACGGCGGGCGCCGCGGCGGCGCCGGAGGCCGGCCCGCGGCGGATGAGCGGCGAGCCGGCGGCGTCGCGGTCCTCCTCCTCCTTCTTCTCCTTTTCGGGCTTGAGCGGCGCGGCGCCGGCGGACGCGCCGCGCCGCCGCTCCCGCTCCTCGCAGGCGGCACAGCGCTGGAGCTCGCCGTCCGCCGCGGGGTCCGCGCCGCCGCGGGCGGCGTCGTCGCCGGAGGCCAGGCGGGCCTGCAGCAGGCCGCGGGTGGCGCGGTTGCCCAGCTGGGCCTGCAGCAGCAGGAGGGGATGGGCGGCGGACCCCGATCCGCCGCCCCGCGTGGACCTGCGCGCCTGCGCCTTTGGCGTGGCGCGCTTCGCGATGCGCATCCGTCCCATCCACCCTCGCCGCTCGTGGGGGCCGCGCGGGTGCGCGCGGCCCTGGGGTTCCGTTTCCGCCAGGCCGGCGGAGTGTCCCGCCTCCCGCTACATCCGCGATCCGCGCCCCGGGGGCCTCAGAGTGTGTTGCTAAACCTCTCAACTCACGCATCCAGCCATGTCATCCTGAGGGAGCGCTCGCGCACAACTG
>DASQBH010001266.1:0-4966 GCA_035635315.1 Longimicrobium sp. | reverse complement strand
ATCCTGGACGACCTGCACATCCAGCGCGAGCTGCTGGACAGCATCCGCCGCCGGCTGGACGACGACCGCGAGCAGCTGGCGGAGCTCTTTCGCCTGGCCCCGGACGGGTACCTGGTCACCGACCCGTTCGGGGTGATCCAGGAATCCAACCGCGCCGCCTGCACCCTGCTGGGCGAGGAGGAGGGGGGGCTGGCGGGGGTCTCGCTGGCCGCGTTCCTCACCCCCCCGCGGCGCCTGCTGCTGGAGCGGCGGCTGGCGGCGCTGCGGCGCGGGGAAGAGGGGGCGGAGTGGGAGATGCGCTTTTCTCCGCGCGAGGGGCCGTACGTGGACGTGGCCGTCGCGGCGGCGGCCGTGCACCACGAGGGTGCGGGGGTGATCGGGGTGCGGTGGATGCTGCGCGACCTGACGGCCGCCAAGCGCGCGGAGACGGCCGCCCGCAGGCTGTGGGAGGAGCAGGCCGCCCGCGAGCACGCCCAGGCCGCCGAGCGCCGCAACGCCTTTCTGGCCGAGGCGGGGGAGATGCTGGCCGCCTCGCTGGACTACGAGGGCACCCTGGCCAGCGTGGCGCGCCTGGCCGTGCCCCGCATCGCCGACTCGTGCGTGGCGTACGTGCTGGAGGACGGCGGCCGGGTGCGGCGGCTGGGCATCGCCCACGCCGACCCGGCGCGCGAGCAGGCGCTGCGCACGCTGCTGGAGGGCCGGCCGTTCGACCTGCGCTCGCTGGTGCGCCCCGTGGCGCGGGTGCTGCGCACGGGCGAGGCGGAGCTCATCCCCGAGATCACCGCGGGGGACGGGGACGCGCCGTTCGGGGTGGACGAGACGGAGTGGAGCGCGTCGGAGCTGGCGCCGCGCTCGCTGCTGGTGGTCCCCCTGCGCGTGCGCGACCGCACCCTGGGCGCGCTGAGCCTGGGGTGGTGCGAGACGGGCAAGTACACGCCGGACGACCTGTGGCTGGCGCGCAAGCTGGCGGAGCGGGCGGCGCTGGCCATCGAGAACGCGCGGCTGCACCGCGAGGCGCGGCGGGCCAGCGAGGCCAAGTCGGAGTTCCTGGCTGCCATGTCGCACGAGTTCCGCACGCCGCTCACGGCCATCGTGGCCTTTGCCGACCTGCTGGTGGCGGGGATCCCGCAGCCGATCACGGGGGCGCCGCTGCGGCACGCGGAGCGCATCCTTGACGCCTCGCGGCACCTGTCGGAGCTCATCGAGCAGGTGCTCACCCTTTCCCGGCTGGACTCCGACCGCGAGCGGGTCCAGGCGGAGCCGGTGGACCTGGGCGCGCTGGCCCGCGACACCGCCGCGCTGGTGCAGCCGCTGGCGGAGCAGAAGGCGCTGCGGATGGAGGTGGACGTCCCCGCGCACGGCCCCGTGGTGAGCACGGACGCCAACAAGGTGCGGCAGGTGCTCTTCAACCTGCTGGGCAACGCCGTCAAGTTCACGGAGCGGGGCGAGGTGCGCCTGGCCGTGCGGGGGGACGGGGAGCGGGTGGTCTTCGAGGTACGCGACACGGGGATGGGGATCGCTCCCGAGCACCACGCCCACATCTTCGAGCGGTTCTGGCAGGTGGAGGGCGCCGCCACCCGCAGCTTCGGGGGGATGGGGATCGGGCTGGCGGCGGCGCGGGAGTTCAGCCGGCTGCTGGGCGGAGAGGTCGAAGTGGAGAGCGAGGTGGGACGCGGGAGCACCTTTCGCGTCTGGCTGCCCCGCGTGAACCCGGACGGGAGCGGCACATGATCTACCTGCCTTTGACGACGGCGATCCCGGACGAGACGCCGGTGCGGGACGAGGCGTCCACGGGGAGCGCCGCGGCCGCCGTACGCGAGCCGCCCCGGACGCTGGACCTCCCCCTGCGCGTCCACGGCGCCGGCCCGGCGCCCGGGACGACCCCGCGGGGCGCCGCGAGCGGGTTCTTTCGCGACCCCGACGCCTTTCGCGCGCTCGCCGCGCTGGTCCCCTCGCTGTTCGCGGACAGGGGGGCGGACGAAGCCGTGCGCGTGTGGGTGGCGGGGTGCGCCGCGGGCGAGGAGGCCTGGTCCATCGCCATCCTGCTGGGCGAGCACGCGGCCACGCTGCAGGACCCGCCCACCATCCAGCTGTTCGCCACGGACACCGACGCCGCGGGGTGCGCCCGGGGGCGCGACGCGCTGTACCTGGCGTCCGCCGTCGCCGGGCTCCCCGCGGGGCGGCTGAGCCGCTGGTTCGCGTGGGAGGGCGGGGGATACCGGGTGGCCGGGCCGCTACGGCAGGCCGTGCTCTTTGCCGTGCACGACGTGCTGCGCGACCCGCCCTTCGACGGGCTGGACCTGGTGGTCTGCCGCAACCTGCTCCCCCGGCTGCCGGAGGAGGCGCGCGCGCGGGCGGTGGAGACGTTCCACGACGCGCTCCGCCCCGGCGGCGTGCTCTTTCTGGGCGCCGCCGAGTCCGCAGGCGACGACGAGCGCTTCGTGCCGGCCGCCGGAGCGCAGGGCATCTACCATCGCGGCGCCGGTCCCGACGAGGCGCCGGCGTGGCTCCCGGCCGCCGTGGACGGCGGGATCGACACCGCCGATGCAAGCGGGAGCCGCGCATGATTCACCTGCCCAAGACCGCCACCACCCGCCGCAAGGCGCGGGTGCAGGACATGGAGACGTACGCGCAGGACATCGTGGCCACCGTGCGCGAGCCCCTGCTGATGCTGGACACCAGCCTGCGCGTCCGCAGCGCCAACCGCGCCTTTTACCAGACCTTCAAGGTCTCGCCCGACGAGACGGAGAACCAGCTGATCTACGAGCTGGGGAACGGGCAGTGGGACATCCCGGCCCTGCGCACCCTGCTGGAGGACGTGATCCCCACCAGCTCCGTGTTCAACGACTTCGAGCTGGAGCACACCTTTCCGCGCATCGGGCGACGGGTGATGCTGCTGAACGGGCGCAAGCTGCGCGCGGGGAGCCACGACGAGCTGCTGGTGCTGGCCATGGAGGACGTCACCGAGCGCCGCCGGGCCGAGGCGGAGCTGGAGGCGATCGAGACGTACGCGCAGAGCATCGTCGACACCGTGCGCGAGCCGCTGCTCATCCTCGACACCACCCTGCGCGTCCGCAGCGCCAACCGGGCCTTCTACGACACCTTCCACGTGTCGCTGGAGGAGACGGAGAACCAGCTGATCTACGAGCTGGGAAACGGGCAGTGGGACATCCCCGCGCTGCGCACCCTGCTGGAGGACATCATCCCCGCCAGCAGCGTGTTCAGCGACTTCGAGCTGGAGCACGATTTCCCTGACATCGGCCGGCGGGTGATGCTGCTGAACGCCCGCAAGCTGCAGGCGGGGCACCACGGCGAGCTGCTGGTGCTGGCCATGGAGGACGTCACCGAGCGCCGCCGGTCCGAGGCGGAGGTGCAGGCGATCGAGACGTACGCGCAGAACATCGTCGACACGGTGCGCGAGCCGCTGCTCATCCTAGACACCACCCTCCGCGTCCGCAGCGCCAACCGCGCCTTCTACGAGACCTTCCGCGTCTCCATCCAGGAGACCGAGGACCGGCTCATCTACCGGCTGGGGAACGGACAGTGGGACATCCCCGCCCTGCGCACCCTGCTGGAAGACATCGTCCCCCAGAGCTCCGTCTTCAACGACTTCGAGCTGGAGCACGACTTTCCCGACATCGGCCGCCGGGTGATGCTGCTGAACGCCCGCACCCTGCAGGCGGGGAGCCACGGCGAGCTGCTCGTCCTCGCGATGGAGGACGTGACCGAGCGGCGCCGCGCCGAGGCGGAGCTGGAGGCCATCGAGACGTACGCGCAGGACATCGTCGACACGGTGCGCAAGCCGCTCCTCATCCTGGACCCGGCTCTCCGCGTCCGCAGCGCCAACCGCGCCTTCTACGAGACCTTCAAGGTATCGCCCGAGGAGACGGAGAACCGGCTCATCTACGAGCTGGGGAACGCGCAGTGGGACATCCCCGCGCTGCGGACGCTGCTGGAGGACATCATCCCCGCCGAGTCGGTGTTCAACGACTTCGAGCTGGAGCACGACTTTCCCTCCATCGGCCGCCGGGTAATGCTGCTGAACGCCCGCAAGCTGCAGGCGGGGCACCACGGCGAGCTGCTGGTGCTGGGGCTGGAGGACGTGACGGAGCGGCGCTGCGCGGAGGAGGACACGGCCAAGGCGCGAGAGGCGGCGGAGAGCGCCAACAAGACCAAGAGCCTGTTCCTGGCCAACATGAGCCACGAGCTGCGCACCCCGCTCAACGCCATCCTGGGCTACAGCGAGATGCTGCTGGAAGAGGTGGCCGAGCTGGGGCTGGAGTCGTTCGGCGCCGACCTGGAAAAGATCGGCTCCGCGGGGCGGCACCTGCTGGCGCTCATCAACGACATCCTGGACCTGTCCAAGATCGAAGCCGGCAAGATGGAGCTGTTCCTGGAGGACTTCGACGTCGCCGAGCTGATCGACGAGGTGGCCTCCACCATCCGCCCCATGGTGGAGGCCAACGCCAACACCCTGCACCTGCGGGTGGCGCCCGACCTGGGGCAGATGCACGCCGACCAGATGAAGGTGCGGCAGGGGCTGTACAACCTGCTTTCCAACGCCGTCAAGTTCACCGAGGGCGGCGCCGTGACGGTGACGGCCGTGCGCGAGGGGATGGACGAGCGCGAGTGGATCGTCTTTCGCGTGGCCGACACGGGGATCGGGCTGGGCGCCGACCAGATCGTCCGCCTGTTCCAGGACTTCACCCAGGCCGACACGTCGACGACGCGCAGGTTCGGCGGCACGGGGCTGGGGCTGGCCCTCACCCGCCGCTTCTGCCAGATGATGGGCGGCGACGTCACCGTGCACAGCGTCCCCGGCGAGGGGAGCGTCTTCACCATCAAGCTCCCCGCCGTGGTGAGCGACGTGGTGGCCGAGCCCGTGGCCGAGCCCGTGGCCGAGCCCGTGGCCGAAGCGGCGCCCGGCGGTGGCGAGGACTGCGTGGACGCGGCCGGCGGCACCGCC
>DASQBH010001265.1:0-3330 GCA_035635315.1 Longimicrobium sp. | reverse complement strand
GTAGTCGTCGGCGGTGGCGTGCACAATCAGTGAGGTGCCGCCTGCCTTGCGCAGCGAGTTGGCACCGCTGCCTTCCAGCGTCACGCCCATCGCCACGCCGTTCAGCGTGCCGCGCTCGTTGGCGTCCACCGTAAGGTTGGGCAGATCGCCGGCGTGGGGGCCGGCGGGGTTCTGCGTGCCGTGCTGCCGGCTGGTGGGGTTGAAGTGCCCGCCCGCGGTGGTGAAGTCCGGCGCGTCGCACAGGCCGGTCTGGTGGATGTGCACGCCATGCACCCCGGCCGGCAGCCTGCTGGAGCTCAGCACCACCTGCACCCCTTCCGTGGCCGGCGTAAGCAGCGCCGTCCCCACCGTCCGTCCGGAGGCGTCGCGCAGGGTAATCGTCTGCGTGTTCGCGATCGCGCCCGCGGCGGCGCACCCCGACAGCGCCAGCACGGCGGCGCCGGCAAGCAGCCCTCTCGTCCTCATCGTCTCTCCTCTGACCGTTTCATCTTCAGTCTGCCGCGCCCACGTGGACGCGCGCCGTGCGGGTCAGCAAGAGTCGTGCGGAAGGCCAGAACAGAATGGGTCTCACGCAGAGTTAGCAGAGTCAGCAGAATTTTCTCGTGCCGGTCCCGACGCTCATGAGAGATTCGGAGGGTGAGCAGGAAACAACTCTGCTAACTCTGCTAACTCTGCGTGAGAAAAGTCTTTGAGAGTCCGCGGAACGGCACGCGCTCCGTCGTCGTGTATCATCTACTAAAAAAGTAGTTGACAGATGCGCGAGGGGCGATTACCATCTACTAAGACTCTAGTAGAAAGGGGGCGCGCGGTGGAGATCAGCTTTACGGAACGCGAGCTGGACGTGATGGGGGTGCTGTGGGACCGCGGCGGCGGCACCGTGGCCGAGGTGCGCGAGCGGCTGACCGATGACCTGGCCTACACCACCGTGCTCACCGTCCTGCGCACGCTGGAGGAGAAGGGGTACGTGGGCCACACCGAGGAGGGCAAGGCGTACCGCTATCACCCCCTGGTGGAGCGCCAGGCGGCGGGGAGCAGCCTGCTCAAGCGCATGCTGCACAAGCTGTTCAAGGACTCGCCGGAGCTGCTGCTGACGCACCTGGTCAGCGACCGCGGCCTGAGCGACGACGAGCTGCGGCGCATGCGGCGGCTGCTGGATGAGCGCATGGGAGAGGAGGACCGATGATCGCGCACTGGATGCTCTACTGCCTGGCTACCGGCCTGCTGCTCTCCCTGGCCGCGCTGGCCATGGAGCGGGCGATGCGTGCCTTCGTCCTCCCCCAGCGCTGGGTGTGGGCCGCGGCGATGGTGCTGATGCTGACGCTTCCCGCCGCCGCGCGCTGGCTTCCCCGCGCCGAGATCTCCATCGCCGCCGCGCCGGTCGCGATGGACGAAACGACGCAGCCGATGACGATGGCGGCGTCGCCGGCGGCGGCGACGGAAAGCGGGCCGCGGGTCGACATCGCGGCGCTGGACCGGCCGCTTACCCTCGGGTGGATGGGGCTGACCGCGGCGGCGTTGCTGGCGTTTGCCGGCGCGTGGGCGGTGCTGGAGCGGCGGCGCCGCAGGTGGCGCGCGGCGGAGGTGGACGGCGTTCCCGTGCTCCTCTCCCCCTCCACCGGACCGGCGGTGATCGGGCTGTTCCGTAGCCGCATCGTGCTGCCACGCTGGGTGGTGGAGGATGCGCCGGCGGACGTGCGCGCGCTGCTGATGGAGCACGAGCGCGAGCACCTGCGCGCCGGCGACCCGCGCCTGCTGGCCCTCGGACTCGCGGCGGTCGCGCTCATGCCGTGGAACCCCGCCGCCTGGTGGCAGCTGCGGCGGCTGCGGCTGGCGGTGGAGGTGGATTGCGACGCCCGCGTCCTGGCCCGCCGCGCCGACGTGCGGGCGTATGGAACCCTGCTGCTGGAAGTGGGGCGCCGCGGAACGGGCGGGCGGCTGCTGGCTATCGCCTTCTCGGAACCTCAGAGCTTTCTGGAGAGGAGAATCCGGATGATGACGTCACCCAGAGCCCGGCGCCCCCTGGCGGCCGCGGCCGGATTCGGCGGCCTGGCCGCCCTGCTGATCGCCGCCGCCTGCCGCGCGCCGGAGCCGGCCCGCGCCGCCGGCCTGGAGCTCACCCCGCGCGAGGCCGTGCAGCGCCTGTATCCCCAGGTGGCGCGCGGAACGGGCGACAGCACCACCGTCGTCCTCTCCTTCGCCCCCACGGGCAAGCTGGCCAGCCACCAGATGACCGTGCGCGGACAGCGCGCCGGCGGGCCGATCCCGGCCGCGCTGCGCGAGGGCGGCAGGCTGGAGATGCACCAGTTCGCCGCGGGTGACCTGGGGCCGGACCCCGTGCGGGTCTTCGTGCTGCGGCAGATGACGCCGGAGCAGAGGCACGCGGCAGAGGCGGGCGTCACCGACACGGTCATCGTCCCGGCAACCGCGTCGCCCGGGGATACGGTGCGCCCGGTGCTGGTGAACGGCGCCGCCCTGACCCGCGCGCTGCAGCGGGAGTATCCGCCCGCGCTTCGCGACGCCGGCCTCCGCGGCTCGGCCGAGGTCCGCTTCCGCGTGACGGAGCAGGGGATTCCCGCCGACCTGCGCGCGCTCCGGGCGTCGCACCCCGCCTTTGCCGACGCGGCCGTGCGGGCGCTGGCGAACGCGCGCTTCCGTCCCGCCCGGGTGGACGGGTCCGCCGTGCCCTACACGCTCACCCTCCCCGTGCAGTTTCAGCTGGATGACGACGGGTGGCCTGTGATCGCCGCGAGTGCCGTCCCGCCGCAGGTGGGGGAGTGGGACCAGCCGCCGGTGCCGCTGAACACGGACCAGATCGCCCGCGCGCTCACGGCCGAGTATCCGCCGCTGCTGCGCGATGCCGGGATCACGGCCCGCGCCCAGGTGCGGATCAAAGTCGCCGCCACGGGCGAGGTCACGAGTGTTGAGGCGCTTTCATCGACGCACCCCGAAGCGGGTCCGGCAGCCGAGCGGGCGCTGTTGCAGGCGCGCTTTCGCCCCGCCCGCAAGGACGGCCGGCCGCTCGCTGCGGAGATGGTGATGCCGGTGGAGTTCCGCGTTCCGGCCGCGGGGGAGTCATGATCGCGCACTGGATGCTGTACTGCCTGGCCATCGGGCTGCTGCTCTCGCTGGCCGCGCTGGCGACGGAGCGGGCGATGCGCGCCTGCGCGCTTCCCCAGCGCTGGGTGTGGGTCACGGCCATGGTGCTGATGCTGGCCCTTCCCGCCGCCGCGCGCTGGATCCCCCGCGCCCCCGCGCCCGCCCCGGCGGCGGCGGGGAACGGCGAGGGAACGCGGATGCGCCTGGCGGACTTCGGCGGGGGCCAGGCGGCGG
>DASQBH010001264.1:0-4052 GCA_035635315.1 Longimicrobium sp. | reverse complement strand
AAAGTCCGCCTGCGCGGACTGTAGCCGCAAGTGCTGGGCGCTGCGAAACGCGAGGTGCAGGCTGGCTTTCCTCGGTTGCGGACGCGCTGGTGCATGAGACGCGGCATACCGCCCGGCGCCGAGTCCGCGCAGGCGGACTGTGTGCCGTTGTTGCCGCGAATTCATTCGCTCCGGACGGACTTGGCGGCCACTGCGGTTGCGGACGCGCAGGTGCCCGGAGCGCCGCACACCGCCGGGCCGCCGAGTCCGCGCAGGCGGACTTCGTGTAGTTGTTGCCGCGAATTCATTCGCCCGGCAGGCCGGCGGCACGTTCCTGTCCGGGTTCGCGCGGGGGCCCGCACCGTGGCTGAAGACCGGCTCCGAGCCTGCCGACGCGGGGTCCTTCGGTCGCGCGCAATTTCTTGTGTGACTTCTGGCTACGCGTGGTGCGCTCCCTCAGGAAGTCAGCTTATGGGGATGCCGAAAACGAAGCCCCGACGCGCGGTGCGGTCCCTCAGGAAGCTGGTGAGGATGCCGAAAACGAGAGCCCCGGCGCGTCGGTCGCGCCGGGGCTCTCGCCGTCAGGACCCGTCCGGGCCCATCCGCATCACAGGCAGTTGAACTCGCTGATGATGACGCACTGGTCAGGACAGCCGGTGTCGCGCGAGCAGCCGTACGTGCAGTCCAGGTTGGGATCGGTGGGGCCGCAGCCGCAGGTGAGGAACTGGGTGGGCTTGGCGTGCCCATCCACCGTCCCGCGCGCCCGCGGCTCGCCGGCAGTGGTGTCGAACGAGGTGACGGTCAGGTCTTCGAGCTTCAGCTTCTTCACGGTCATGCTCCAGCAGTGGGGGGATCGGCTCGCCTGCATCCGCAGCCGGCCTGCACGCAGGAAGATTCGTTCAGATCTGGCAGTTGTACGGACAGTCGGTGTTGATGGAGCAGCCGAGCGTGCAGTCGCGGTCGGGGTTGGTGGGCTCGTTGCAGGTGCAGGTAAAGTTCTGCGTCCTGGCGTGCGCATCCACGGTTCCGCGCGCCTGTGGCCCGTCCGGCGCGGTGTCGAACGAGGTGACCTTCAGGTCTTCCAGCTTCAGCTTCTTCACGGGGTCTCTCCGGTGCTGGGGGATTTCGCCCGACTGCATCCGCAGCCTGCTCGCGGTGAAAGATGATTTTACGTCGCGAATCGTGCAACCCACCGGCGCGATCGCGGGGCCCCGGTTGCGTCCCGCGGCCACCGCGCGCCATCATCCCGCGCGCTGTTCATCCACCGATCCACACCCCAGGAGGCGTATGATCACCGCCGATCTCGCGAAAACGCTCACCACCCTGTTCGGGGAGCTGGTGGACGGCCCCCCGCGCTTTGCGTACATGCTCAACCAGGGTGACGCGGGCCTGCTGCGGTCGCTGGACCGTCTGTCGGCGGAGGCGGCGTCGGCGTCGTCGCAGGGCGGGGGATCCATCGCCGCGCACGTGGAGCACGTGCGCTACGGCCTTTCGCTGATGAACCGCTGGGCCGGGGGCGAGGAGGACCCGTTCAGCGGCGCGGACTGGAGCGCCAGCTGGAATCTCACCACCGTGTCGGAGGCGGAGTGGCAGGCGCTGCGCGACGCCCTGCGCGACGAGGCGCACCGCTGGCTGGCGGCGCTGGGCACGCCGCGCGAAGTGAACCGCATCGAGCTGAACGGGGTGGTCGGGAGCATTGCGCACCTGGCGTATCACCTGGGCGCCATCCGCCAGATCGACCGCAACATCCGCGGCCCCGCCGCCAACGACTGATCTCCGAACCCTGAAAGAGCGTTGACTTCCTGAGGGAGCGCCGCGTGAGCGCTACGGACTGCACTGCAGGTGGCGCGCGACCGAAGGATCTCCTCTCGGTCACCGCGGGGCTGGAATTGCGGCATGAAGCCAGCTCCCGGGTTCTGCCGGCGAAATCCTTCGGTCGGCGCCCGGGCTCCAGCGGTTCAGGTGGGCCGGAGCGGCGCCTCCCTCAGAGGGTGTTGCTGAACCTTTCACGAGAACTGTCATCCTGAGGGAGGCGCCACTCCACAACTTGTTGATTACGAGGACTTTGGCGCCGACCGAAGGATCTTGCTGGCAGAATCGTGGGGCTGGATTTCTGCTCCGGGCTAGCCTCCCGGTGACGGACAAAAGATCCTTCGGTCGCGCGCAGGTTCTTGTGTGACTTCTGCTTACATGTGGTGCGCTCCCTCAGGATGACACCGCTTCTCTACGACGCCTGAGGTTTGGCACCATCCTCTCAGGAAATTCGGGCTCTCCGGTTCCATCAAACGCGAAAAGCCCCGGCGCCATCCTCTGGCGCCGGGGCTCTTTTCCAACCGCGTCTGCGGCTGCGTCAGGGCGTGTAGGCGCTGTTCTGCGCCTTGGGCGTGCCCCGTCCGCCGTCGCCGTACACGGAGGTGACCGAGGCGTTGTCCCAGTTGCTGCCGTCCATGTTGGAGTTGTCCAGCGCCGGGTTCTTGAGCTCGCGGCTGACGCCCTCCTGGGCCGAGACGGACGGGTTTGAGTACTGGGTGCGGTCCAGCGTGAGCGTGTCATTGCCCACCACGCGGGCGATCTTGACGGCGTCCAGGCTGTTGGCCAGCTGGTTGAGCGCCGTGCCGTACGAGTAATCCACCGGGGCCCCGCCGTTGAGGGTGGTGTTGCTGCTGCCGCCCAGCACCACGTACCCGCCGGCCGGCACCACCACCGAGGTGTTGATCAGGTGATACGGACGGCGTCCCGAAGCCGCCGAGTCGGCGATCACCAGGTTCTGCAGGTCCACCGGGCGCGTGCCGGCGTTGTACAGCTCCACCCACTCGAGGGGCTGCTCCGAGGTGGTAGCGCCGACCGGGTTCGCCATTACCTCGTTGATCACCAGCTTGTACTCCACCTCGGTGTCGATCAGCACCCCGAAGCTGAAGCTGGTCACGCCGCTGGGCACCTGGAACTTCCACGTTTTGGACGACGAGACCTCGTCCTTGTCCAGGATCTCGGAGTACTCGTGGTACGCCTGGTTGGGGCTGGTGAAGAAGGCGGTGCCGGAAGGCTCGCTCACCGTCACGCCGTTCGAGGGCTCGTCGGCAAAGAACACCCTGATTCCGTTGGGCGCCGGCGTAACCCCGTCGGGGGTGCCGATGGCCTCGTTCATCAGGTTCTGCACGGTGGCGTCGAACTGAAAGATCTCCGTGCCCGCGTCGTAGCTGAGGTTGGTGGAGGTGAGCGTGACGTAGACGTTCTGTCCGCCGTATATCACCCCCGAGGCCCCGCCGGTCCCCGGCGTCGCCGAGGTGCAGCTCACGCGGGGCGTGCCCGTAAGGACGGCGCGGCAGTCGAACGCCTGCAGCCCGTCGCCTGCCTCCGGCGACGTGCGTCCGCCCACCGGCTGGTCGCTGCAGGCGACCAGCGCCGCGGCGGCAAGGATCATGGATGCAACCAGGCTGCACGTCTGGGCAGCCTTGCGGGTAACGCTGCGCATGGTGATGTCCGGTAGTGGCGTGGAAGAAGGGATGGCGAGGAGGGACGTAGACCGATCGATGCCCTGATCCTGACCCACGCACCGCCGGAGGCCGGTCCAGGAGGGGGGGACCTCCGGCTGCCCGGCAAGCCCGCACGAGCCGGCCGGCCTCATGCGGGTCCTCTACCTTCGATAAACATGGTGCAGCCCCGGTTGCCGGACAAGAGCGCGCCTGGTGTGCGACCGTATTCCGTGGCAGATGGGGTGGAAAGGCGTGTGGCAGACGCGAAAAAGCCCCGGCGCCTTGTTCCGGCGCCGGGGCTCTTTTTCCGTCCGCGTATGCGGCTGCGTCAGGGCGTGTAGGTGGAGTTCTGCGCCTTGGGCGTGCCGCGGCCGCCGGCGCCGTACACCGACGTCACGCTGGCGGACCCCCAGTTGCTGCCGTCCATGTTGGAGTTGTCCAGCGCCGGGTTCTTGAGCTCGCGGCTGATGCCCTCCTGGGCCGAGATGGACGCGTTGGAGTACTGGGTGCGGTCCAGCGTGAGCGTGTCCGTGCCGTACACGCGCGCCACCTTCAACGCGTCCAGGCTGTTGGCGAACGCCAACGAGCCGCCGTACGCGT
>DASQBH010001263.1:0-3104 GCA_035635315.1 Longimicrobium sp. | reverse complement strand
GTCTCCATGCCCAAGACCAACCCGCTGCCGGAGTGGGACCGCTCCCTGCTGGTCAGCACCGAAGGGCTCGCCGACCGGCTGGACGATCCGCGCACGGTCGTCATCCACGTGGGCCGCGACCGCACCTCGTACGACGCAGGCCACATCCCCGGCGCGCGCTTTCTCCCCCTCTCGTCCATTGTCGCCGAGCAGAACGGCGTGCCCAACGAGCTTCCGCCCGTGGCCCAGCTGGAGTCGACGTTCGAGGGCCTGGGGGTGAGCGACAACTCGCGGGTGGTGCTGTACGGTGACCTGAACGGGCTGCTGGCCGCCCGCGCCTTCTTTACCCTGGACTACCTGGGTAAGACGGACGCGGCGCTGCTGGACGGCGGGCTGGAGCAGTGGCGCAAGGAAGAGCGCCCCGTCAGTACCGAGGCGCCGTCCGGCGGCACCGGCTCGCTCACCGTCCGCGAGCGCCGGCACATCGTGGTTGACGCGGACTGGGTGCGCGCGCGGCTGGGGAACGACAGCACCATCGTGATGGTGGACGCGCGGCCGCCCGCGGAGTTCACGGGCGAGACCCCGGGCGACGGCGTCACGCGCCCGGGCCACATCCCCGGCGCGCACAACATCTTCTGGCGCACCTCGCTGGTGAGCGACCAGGACACGCGCCTGCGCTCGCCCGAGGTGCTGCACGCGTCGTACACCCTGGCCGACGCGGCCTTCGGCGACACGGTGGTGGCGTACTGCCGTACCGGCGTGCAGGCCAGCCACGCGTACTACGTGGCGCGCTACCTCAAGCGCCCCGTGGTCATGTACGACGGCTCCTTCATCGACTGGAGCCGGCGCGGTGAGGAGTACCCGGTGGAACAGGGCACGGGAGACGAAGGAGGGAACTGATGCAGACGGCTTCGCAGAGCAAGGCGACGGTGGCGTGCCCCCACTGCGGGCGGCTGAACCGCGTGGACCTGGCCCGCGCGGGGGATGGGCCAAAGTGCGGCGCGTGCGGCAAGGCCATCGCGCTGGACCGGCCGATGCGGTTGACGGACGCGGAGTTCGACCGCGTGGTGGCGGATTCGCCCGTCCCCGTGCTGGTGGACTTCTACGCCGACTGGTGCGGGCCCTGCAAGATGATGGCGCCCACGCTGGAGCAGGTGGCGCGCGACCGCACCGGCCGCGCGCTGGTGGCCAAGGTGGACACCGACGCCAACCCCATGCTGGCGCGCCGCTTTCGCATCGCCAGCATCCCCACGCTCATCGCGTTCAAGGGGGGCGCGGAGGTGGGGCGCGAGCTGGGCGCCATCCCCCGGCAGCGGCTGGACGCGCTGATCGACCGCGCGGCCGGCTGAGCGGGTGACGGCGGATTCCCGCGCCCCCGTCCGCCTGGCCGGCACGGGGGCGTACCTCCCCGCCCGCGTGCTGGACAACGCGGAGCTCGCCGCGGCCGCCGGGGTGACGGAGGAGTGGATCGTCCGCCGCACCGGCATCCTTTCCCGCCGCGTGGCCGCGGACGACGAGGGGGCGGCGGTGCTCTCCGGCCACGCCGCCCGCGCCGCGCTGGCGGACGCGGGGATGGACGCGGCCGCGCTGGGCGTCATCATCGTCGCCACCACCACGCCGGACCACCTTACGCCTCCCACCGCCTGCGAGCTGCAGGCGGCGCTGGGGGCGTGGGACGCGGCCTGCTTCGACCTTGAGGCAGGGTTCGCGGGGTGGATCTACGCGCTGGTGCTGGCGGATTCGCTCCTGCGCGCGGGGCGGGGAGAGGCGGCGCTGGTGGTGGGGGTGGAGAAGCTGTCTACCGTCACGGACCGCGCGGACCCGTCCACCGGCCCGCTCTTCGGCGACGGCGCGGGGGCGGCGGTGCTGGCGCGGGGGGCCGGGCCGTGGGCGGTGCGGTCGACGAGCTGGTGGGCGGACGGGCGGCTGGCGGACGCCCTCAAGCGTCCCGGCGGCGGCGCCCTGCGCCCCTTCGACGCGCGGGTGCTGGAGGAGCGTTCGCACCTGCTGCGGATGGAGGGGACCAAGCTCTTCAAGGCGGCCGTGCGGACGATGGCGCAGCAGGCGGCCGCCGTGCTGGACGCCGCCGGCCTCACGCTGGACGACGTCGGCCTGATCGTCCCCCACCAGGCCAACCTGCGCATCATCGAGGGGCTTATCCGCGAGATGTCGCTGGACCCGGCCCGCGTCTACGTGAACATCGACCGCTTTGGCAACACGGGCTCGGCCACCGTTCCCATCGCGCTGGACGAGGCGCTGCGCTCCGGCCGCGCCGCCGATGGCCGCCCCATCCTGCTGGTCTCCTTTGGCGCCGGCGCCACCGCCGGCGCCGCCGTGCTGGGGTGACGCACTTCAATGGCTCCACGGCCGCAAAGCGCTCATGGAGGGCTGGAACGTGAGCTACCAGACCGCACCCGGGCGGACATCGTGAGAAAGAAGCGCCTCCCACCCTCCGCCGCGCTGCGCAAATCGTTCGGCGACATCGACATCTACCTGTTCGACCAGCTGCTGCGGGGGCGTTTCGACGGCGTGCGCACGGTGCTGGACGCCGGGTGCGGCGGCGGGCGCAACCTGGTCTGGCTGCTGCGCGCGGGCTTCGGCGTCCACGCGGTGGACCGCGAGGCGGGAGCGGTAGAGCGGGTGCGGCGGCTGGCGGCGGGGCTGGCGCCGGAGCTGCCGCCAGAGAACTTCCGCGTGGCGGAGGTGGATGCGCTGCCGTTCCCCGACGCCACGATGGACGTGGTGATCAGCAGCGCCGTGCTGCACTTTGCCGCGGACCAGGCGCACTTCGAGCGGATGGTGGACGAGATGTGGCGCGTGCTGCGGCCGCACGGGCTGCTGTTCGCGCGGCTGGCCAGCAGCATCGGCATCGAGGCGCGCGTGCGGCCGGCGGGGGACGGACGCTACCGCCTGCCGGACGGCTCCGAGCGGTTCCTGGTGGACGAGGCGGGGCTGCTGGCGCGTACGGAGACGCTGGGCGGCGTGCTGGCGGACCCCATCAAGACCACCAACGTGCAGAACCTGCGCGCCATGACCACCTGGGTCGTGCGCAAGGACGGATAAAAGGAGACCGCGGATGGACGCCTCGCTGGTGAGGATGAGCAAGTTCGTCAGCAAGGTGCTGC
>DASQBH010001262.1:0-2219 GCA_035635315.1 Longimicrobium sp. | reverse complement strand
GATGATGGAGGAGATCGCCTCCTCGCCGCGCGCCGTGGTGCTGTACGAGTCCCCCAACCGCGTCGGCAAGCTGCTGGTGGACCTGGCGGAGGCGGCGGGGGGCGAGCGGCGGGTGTGCGTGGCGCGCGAGCTCACCAAGCTGCACGAGGAGTTCTGGCGCGGCACCCTGGCCCAGGGCGCGGAGCGGTACGCGGACGCCGAGGTGCTGGGCGAGGTGATGGTGATCGTCGAGGGGCGGCGCGAGGACGTGGAGAAGGAGGAAGAGGTGGACGCGCTCGCCGCGCACTCCATCGCGCAGGCGCTGCTGCGGCAGGGCGAGTCCGCCAGCGCCGTCGCCAAGGAACTGCGCCGTCGCCTCGGCATCTCGCGCAACGACGCCTACCGCATCGCGCACGAGGCCGCGGATGCGGCTGCAGCCGCGGACGAGGAGCCGGCGTAGGCGGGCGTGGTCCGGAATCCGGAAATCTGGACAAGGGCTGGCGTCGAGATCATCCTGCGGGAGGTGCGGCCGCGGAGCGTCGTCTCCGGGTGCGGTGCCGGCCCGCGGATCATCCCCGATTCTCGAAGGAGCGACCATGGATCTCGGGAGACTGAACCGAAACGCGGAAGACCGGAGCGTAGTGTGGGCTGCGCTGGTCACCGCGTTCCTCGGCCTGATTGCCCTGGTGACGGCCTGGGTCGCCAGCCTGGAAGAGCGGACGCTGGATTCCCGCGTCACGCTGGTGTTCGCCCTGGTCCTGTTCGCGCTGGCGTACGCGATCTACCGCGGCAGCCGCGCGGCCGCGGTGCTGGTGGCAACGGTGTTTCTGGCGAATGCCGTGCTGACCATTCTGTTCGTCGGGGTGTCGCTCGGGACGCTGGCGTTCCATGGGATCCTGGGTGCGATGCTCTGGGCAGGGATGCGCGGCGTGTTCGCGCAGCGGGTCCGTGCGGCCTCCTCCGCGGGGCGCCCGGGGTGATGCGCCGGTCTGGTGGACGGGCGCTCCGGACGGCTGCGACGGTGGTGACAACGATGTGCGGTGGGTGCGCGGGTCCTTGATCTTCTTCTGGTGATGCTCCCCCATGGAGGTGCCGCTGGAGACTCCCGACGTGGTGCCCGTACCCGCCCTGGCGGGGAGTGCGGAGGTACGTGACCGCGTGGACGCGCTGAACGAGCGCGCCTGGGAGCTGCGCATGCTCGACGCGCCGCAGTCCGCCCGGGTGGCGGACGAGGCGCTGGCGCTGGCGGAGGTGGACGGCTACGCGGCGGGGATCGCGCTGGCGCTGCGCACGCTGGGCACCCACGACTACCTGGGCCACGCCGACTACGACGGGGCGATGGCCCGCCTTCACCGCGCCGTGGCGCTGCTGGAGGAGGCGGGCGATCCGCGCGGCCGCGGCGACGTGCTGAACGGCATCGGCAACGTGCACTGGCGCCGCGGCGAGTATCCCGAGGCCATGCGCATGCACCTGCGCGCGCTGGAGCTGCAGCGCGCGCACGGCGACCGCCCGGGCGAGGGGCACTCGCTCAACGCGCTGGGCAACGTCTCCTACCACCTGGGCGACTACGGGCAGGCGCTGGACTACTACCAGGCCAGCCTAAAGCTGCGCGAGGAGATCGGCGACCGGGTGGGCGTGGCCTACTGCCTGAACAACGTGGGCAACATCCACGGGCAGATGGGCGAGTCGCAGCGCGCCCTGGAGTACATGCTGCAGGCGCTCTCCATCAAGGAGGGCGCCGATCCGCGCGCCGCCGGCATCAGCATGCTCAACGTGGGCAGCGCCTACGCCGAGCTGGGCGATGACGAGCGCGCGCTGGAGTACATGCAGCGCGCCGCCGTGCGCCTGCGCGAGACCGGCGGCCGCGACGGCGAGGCCACCTGCCTGCGCGACATCGGAAAGATCCACGAGCGCCGCGGCGAGGTGGACCGCGCGCTGGAGTTCTACGTCGCCAGCCTGGAGATCACCCGGCAGCTGGGGGCCCGCGTGTTCCATGCGGAGACGCTGGTGCCGCTGGGCTCGCTGCGGGTGCGGATGGGCGAGGTGGAGCAGGGGCTGGCGGACCTGCACGCCGGGCTCGACATCGCCACGGAGCTGGGGGCGCGGCCGCAGGTGTACGCGGCGCACGAGGCGCTGACGGCGGCGTACGAGGCGCGCGGCGAGTTGCGGCCCGCGCTGGAGCACTACCGCGCCTTCCACACCGCGTGGCGCGAGGTGTTCAACGCCGAGACCAACGCGCG
>DASQBH010001261.1:0-5382 GCA_035635315.1 Longimicrobium sp. | reverse complement strand
GGTGCCATCCGCGGAGGCGACCCGGAAGCGGTGCTCGGCGGCGGATTCGTCGATGAGCAGGACGGCCGTGGAAGGGAGGGGGAGCGGCGCGCGGAAGGAGATGCGCATCCGCCGGAGGGCGGCGGGGTCGCCGCGCAGGCGCTGCGCGATGAGGGTGTGGGCCGTGCGCGCGGCGGTGGCGTAGCCGTGCAGGATGGGCGCGCGAAAGCCGAACGGGCGCGCCGTCCAGGGCCACAGGTGGATGGGGTTGTAGTCGCCGGAGACGCGGGCGTAGCGGCGGCCCGCGCTGGATGCGAGGGACCAGCGCGCCAGCTCGGTCCATTCGCCTCCATCCGCCGGCTCCGGGGTGCGCGGCGGCCGGGGCGATTCGCCGTCCGGAGCGCGCGTCCGCACCATGAAGACGGAGGTGCCCTGGGAGCAGAGCTGGCCGGCGCCCATCCAGTTGCGCGAGAGCACGGTCAGCTTGAAGCCGCGCGGCGTGCGCTCCACCCGGTCCAGCTCCACGCGGCAGCGGATGGCATCGCCGGGGGGCAGGGGGCGGGCCCACACCATCTCCGTGGAGACGTGCACCATCGCGCCGAGGGGCAGCGGCGTCTCCATGGCGGCGAACATCTCCAGCGCCAGCGCCGTTTCCCACGTGGCGCAGTAGAACGGCGGCGCGACGGGCTGCCCGTCGAAGAACGCGGGCACCGCCTCGCCGCCGGTGGCGCGGGCGTAGTCGGCCACCTGCGCGGGCTCGACGCGGATCTCGGTGCGCTCGCACGCCGCCTTGCGGCGCGGGGAGGTCACGTCCAGCGCGGGTGCGGCGCCGCGGGCGCGAACGCCGCGCGCGGCCAGGCGCAGCAGCGAGTGGAGGGGGGACGGCGGGCGGGACATCGATCGCCTACGCCGCGCCGAGCGGCTGCACGGCCACGGTGCGCTCGCGCGGCCCGTCGAACTCGCAGAGGTAGATCCCCTGCCACCTGCCCAGCACCAGCCGCCCGCCGCTGACGATCACCGTGAGCGACGGGCCAAAGAAGCTGGTCTTGAGGTGGCTGTCGCTGTTTCCCTCGGCGTGGCGGTAGAACGGCTCCTCGTGCGGCACCAGGCGGTCCAGCTTGCCCAGGACGTCGTGCACCACGTCGGGGTCGGCGTTCTCGTTGATGGTGAGCCCGGCAGTGGTGTGCAGGCTCTGCAGCACGACCGCGCCCTCGCGCACGCTGCTCCGCGACACGACCTGCTGCACGCGGTCGGTGATCTCCACCATGTCGCTGCGGCGCGAGGTGCGCACCCGGATCTCCTCCATCGCCGTCAGCGCCCCGCGCTCAGCGCGCGCCGCGGTTGCGGACGTGCTCGTCCCAGTAGCGCATCCACGCGGGGCCCTGCTGCTGCAGCCGGTTCCAGTCGATCGGCTCGGGCTTGATCTGCGCGCGGACGGCGCGCAGGCGCTCCGGCAGCGAGTCCGCGGGAAAGTCCGTGCGCGCGGGGAGGCGAAAGAAGTCGCGCGCGGCCGGGGCCAGCGCCGGGTTGCTGCCGATGAACTCCACGAACTGCCGCGCCGCCTCCGGGTTGGGCGCGCCGCGCACCACCGCGACGGCGTCCACCAGGAGCGGCGTGCCGCTGCGGGGGATCACGTAGTCGATGGGGTAGTTGTACTGCTTCTTGATGATCTCGATGTCCGGCAGGTCCCACAGCGTCACCAGCCCCTCCTGCCGCGCCAGCTTCTGGTACAGGATGGTGGGATTGAGGACGTACTCCTTGGTCTGCCCGTCCAGCCGCCGCAGCCACTGGAACCCCTGCGCCGTGTCGCCCGTGGTGCGCAGCGAGCGGTCCAGCACCATGCCGAAGATGGTGCGCATGGTGCCGCTGGCCATGGGGTCGCGAATGAGCACCTTGCCCTTCCACTGCGGCGCCAGCACGTCGTCCCAGTCCTGCGGCGCCTGCGCGGCGGGGATGGCGGCGGAGTTGTAGGCGATCACCTCGGGGGTGAGGTAGTTGCCGTGCCACAGCCCCTGCGCGCTCTTCGCGTCCGCGGGCAGCGCGCCCGCCCAGGTGGGGACAAAGCGCTCCAGCAGCGAATCGCCGGCGGCCTGCTCGAAGAGGGGCGACGGCGCGCCCCACCACACGTCGGCCTGGGGGTTGGCGCGCTCCGAGCGGATGCGGTCGAAGACCTCCTGCGACCCCATGTCCACCCACTGCAGGTCCACGCCCGCGTGCGCGGCCTCGAACTGTTTTTCGAACGCCTGCAGCATCTCGCGGCCGTGGGGCGAGTACACGGTCACCACCTTCCCCGCGTCCCCTCCGCCCCCGCACGCCGCCACCAGCACCAGCGCCGCCAGCGCGCCCAGCCTGCCCGCTCCATTCAGCATGTCGTATCTCGATGATGTGGATGGCGAAGGCGCCTGGCCGGCTCCGAGGAGCGCCCCCTCCGGGCTCGTAAACCTCGCCCACCTCCCCCAAAACTGCTGGGGGAGGTTGATGTTGCCGACGTATAGAGGTTCGGCGACAAGGATCGAACTGCGTCCGCGCGGTGCCCCTCCCCCGACCCCTCCCCGTTCGTTCCTCACGGAGAGGGGAGAATTCGATCGCGCTTCGGACGGGTTCCTGCCGTTCTCCCTCCCCCACGCAGTTTGTGGGGGAGGGCCGGGGAGGGGGGCGCCTGCCCCTCGCACCGCACCGTCCGCAGCACCCCACCGCCCGTGCCGTTCATCCCCTCTCCCGCGCAGTTTGCGGCAGAGGGCAGGCGAGGAACGAGCCGGGTGAGGGCCCGCCGGGTGAGGGCCTCACGCCGCCGTCAGCAGGATCGGCTTGCCGCGGGTGATGACCAGCGTCTGCTCGTAGTGCGCGGCCAGGCCGCCGTCCGCGGTGCGCACCGTCCATCCATCCGATCCCTCGACCCACTTTCCCGTCGTCTCGCCGATGATCGGCTCCACGGTGATCACCAGCCCGTGCGTGAGCAGCTGGTTGTTGCGCGGGTCGTAGTAGTTGGGAACGCTGGGCTCCTCGTGGATCGTGCGGCCGATGCCGTGGCCGTTCAGGTCGCGCAGCACGCGAAAGCCGCGGCGGTGCACCTCGTCCTCCACCGCGCGGCCGATGTCGTGTACGCGGTTGCCCACGCGCGCCACCTCCATCGCCCTGGCGAAGGCGGCGCGGGCGCAGTCGGCCAGGCGGCGGGCGCGCTCCGGCGCGGGCGGCACGGCGACGGTCACGGCGGCGTCGGCCATGTAGCCGTCCTTCTCGATGGTGACGTCCAGCTTTACCAGGTCGCCGGGCTGGATGACGCGCGTTCCGGGGACGCCGTGCACCACCTCGTCGTTCACGCTGATCAGCACATCGCCGGGAAAACCGTACACCATCTTGGGCGCCGACCGCGCGCCGTGCTGGCGCATCACCCGCCCGCCCGCGTCGGCCAGCTCCGCGGTGGTGATGCCCGGCCGCAGCGCCTTTTCCATCGCGCGAATGATCATCCGCACGATCCTGCCGGCGCGCTTCATTCCTTCCAGGTCCTGCTGCGTTTCGATGGACATGAAACCGCGAGGGGACAGGTTACAGGTTACGGGATACGGTATCCGCTGAGTGGGGCCCCAGGGCACCGGAGCGTCCGCAACGAGGTGCATCCGCCGGCTCCGTCCCGGCGGTTGAAACCGCGGCTACAACGGCACAAAGTCCGCCTGCGCGGACTCGGCGGCCCAGGCACCGGCGCGTCCGCATCCAGCCGCACTCAAAGCCTGAGATGCGCCCTCGCTGCTCGAGGGCAACGCTCCAGGGTGTTCGCGACGTTTATACCCTCTCCCACCTTGTGGGAGAGGGTGCGAGCCTGAGCGAGCGGGTGAGGGCCCTCACGCACTCACTGCCTATTTCGCGCCGAGCGCCAGCAGGTTCGCGAACAGCCGGTACGCGCCGGGGACGCCCGCCGGGAACTGGCGAAAGAACGCCAGGCCGGTGTAGACGTAGGTCCCCTGGCCGTGGCGGGCGATCAGCAGGCCGCCCTTCAGTGGCGTCTCGCCGGGGTCGCCGGTCTCCAGCACCGGCGTGTAGGCCGGGTCCCACGTCTCCGCGAAGTACAGGCCGCGCTCCTGCACCCATCCCGCCCAGTCCGCCTCGGTGATGCGGTTGGGAGTGGTGACCACGGGGTGCGCGGAGTCCAGGATGCGGACGGGCGCCCCCTCGTCCGTCACGCGCCCGTGCGGGCGGGCCATCGTCAGGGGAAACGGCGTAAAATGGCCCTCCACGATCTCGTACTTGTTGTACTGGACGATGAAGGTACCGCCGCGCTCCACGTAGTTCAGCAGCCGCTGGTTGTGCGCCATCAGGTCCGTGCGCACCTCGTACGCGCGGCTCCCGGCGATGATCACGTCGAATCGGTCCAGGTCCCCCTCCGCCAGGTCGTCCGCATCCAGCAGCTCGGGCGTGATGCCCAGGTTGGCCAGAAAGCCCGGGCCCTCCTCGCCCGCGCCCTCGATGTACGCCACGCGCAGCCCCTGCGGCACGCGCACGTCGAACGCGCGGACGACGGACTTCGCGTCGTGGTACAGCGGACGCGCACGCACGTGCGGATAGTCGATCATCTGCACGCCGCGCTCATAGCGTGCACCGTTCTCCGCCACGAACACGGCGGAGACAGGGTGGTCGCCCGGCCGCGCGTTGGCCGGCGCGGTGACGGTAAAGCGCACCTCGCGCACCTCGCCCGGCGCGGCAAAGCGCACGGGGACGGAGGCCGGCTCCACGCGCCACCCCGCCGGCACCTCAAGCCGCGCCGTGCCGCTGATGCCGCCCGGCTGCTCCGCCGCGAGACGAACCGTGTAGGTGATGGGGCGCGGCGCGGCGGTGGAAAGCACGCGCGCCGGCGGGTCCAGAAGCACCGAGACGGCGGGGACCACCATCACCGGCCGGCGCAGCTCGCCCTGCCGCAGGTCCACCTCGCGAAAGGTGACGTCCGTGCAGAAGTGGATGGCCGTGCCGTTCACCTCGCCCTGGCCGCACGCCGTCAGCGGCTCCGGCCCGAACGGCCGCGCGATCGGTTCGTTGCGCCGGTCCGGGTCCCAGCTGTACAGGTCGCCCTGGCGCGGGTCGCGGAGATAGTAGGCCTCCGTGGGCTCGGCGTCACGCGGCACCTCCACCCGCCACTTCCAGCTGGACAGCGCGCCCGGCGCCACGATGGCGCCTGCCGGATCCGCGTCCTCGGGCACCGGCACGGCGGACCAGCCGCGGTGCTCCATCTCGGGCCCCACGCCCTGGATGCGGAGCGCGTCCGCACCTCCGTTCCACACCGTGACCTCCACGTCCACCGCCTGCCCGGGCGCCAGCCGCGCATCGGTGGCGACGGCGTCGATCACGATCCCCAGCGCCAGGACCGCCGCCGCGTCCACGTCGCCCATCTCGTCCAGGATGTCGGACGAGAGC
>DASQBH010001260.1:0-8566 GCA_035635315.1 Longimicrobium sp. | reverse complement strand
GCTCCGCCCAGTCGGGGCGGGAGAACACCACCCGGAACCAGGGGGTGAACGCCTCCGGGTTTCGCCGCACCTCGTCGGCGACGTCGTGGACGGGGACCCAGCGCCATCCATCCACCTCGTCCACGCTGGGCACGGGCTCGCCGTCGTAGTGGCCGGCGAAGACGTGGTCGTACTCGTGCTCCACCAGCCCCGGCCCCACCTCTGCCCGGTAGGTGAACTCGAAGAGCGGGGCCAGGTCGATGTCGATCCCCATCTCCTCGCGCAGCCGCCGCCGCGCCGCCTCGTCCACCGCCTCGCCGGGGCGAGGATGCGAGCAGCAGGTGTTGGTCCACAGCCCGCCGGAGTGGTACTTGCCCGCCGCGCGGCGCTGCAGCAGCATCTCGCCGCGCGAGTTGAGCACGAACACCGACAGCGCCCGGTGCAGGCGACCCTCCAGGTGCGCGCGCTGCTTTTCCAGCGTGCCCACCGGGGCATCGTTCTCGTCCACCAGCACCACCTGCTCTTCCATCCGCTCCCACTCGCTCTCTACGGGTACCGCGCCGGGGCCCCGGCGGACCATGTACTAACCTTCTACCCCCACGCACGCAACCCGAGCCCCGCACGGATCGCTCGCGGAGAACGCGGCAACGTCTCGTTCATGCACGGGCGCCGGATAGAACGCCCGGGCACCTGCGCGTCGCGAGGGGGTGATCCGCCGACTCCGTCGGAGCGAATGAATTCGCGGCAACAACGTCACACAGTCCGCCTGCGCGGACTCGGCGGCCGGGGGGGGGTGCGGCGTCCCCGGGCGCCGGCGCGTCCGCAACCGGGTTGAGCGACCTGCGTCCTTGCGTGTTGTAGCGTTCGGCACTGGCGGCTACAGTCCGCGAAGGCGGACTTCGCGTTTCTCCAGCGGCGAATTCATTCGCTCTGGTGCGGACTCGGCGGCCCCGGCCGTGTGCGGAGTCCCAGGCACTTGCGCGGCCGCAACCGGGTGAATCTACGCTCCGTCCGCAGGCGAAGCCCCGTCTCGGTGACCAGTTCGCCGGGCGTGGATTCGGCTGCATGAACATCGCGGGCTCTGCGCGGTACTCAGCATCTCCCTTCCGAACCATTCTTACGCAGGATCTCCGAATGAACATCCGCATCAACATTCCCGCCGTCGCCCTTTTCACCGCGGCGGCTGCCGGGTGCGAGCAGAGCCCCGTGCGCGCGCTGCCGGCGGAGTCGCCCGCTGCCGCGCTGATCGCGACGGACGGCGGGGCGCCGATCTACGGCGGCACGCAGAACGACTACCAGCCCAGCCTCATCCGCACGGCCGACGGGCGGCTGATGATCGTGCTGGAGCGGCTGGCGGCGCGCACCAACTCCGGCGACCTGTACGTCTCCACCTCGTCTGACGGCGGTGCCTCGTGGAGCGTGCCGGCGATGATCGTAGGCAACAGCAAGCTGAACGAGCGGCATCCGTCGCTGGTGCAGCACGCGTCGGGGGGGTACAGCCTGTTCTACCTCGTGGCGGATACCAAGGGGGCGTACAGCATCCACCGCGCGACGTCGGCCAATGGCACCGCGTGGACGCAGCACGGTGCCATCAACCTGGGCTGGGGTACGGCGGGCGACATGAACCCGTCCGTCATCATCGAAGGCGACGGATCGCTGACGATGACGTACCAGCGCTCCAACGGCAGCGCGTACGTGGGCTACATCGCCCGCAGCACGGACGGCGGCGCTACCTGGGACGCGCTGCGCACCACGGTGAGCGACGGCGCCAGCGGCATGCTGCCGCGCGTGGCCAAGCGCGCCAGCGACGGGCTGTACATGGTGACGTTCCAGGCGACGGGGCCCGGGGGGCTGATGGCGATCTACGCCAAGACCTCGGCCAACCCGTACAGCTGGAGCGTGCCCCGCGCGCCGGTTTCCGAGGGCGAGAACGCGCACGACTCGCAGCCGATCGTGCTGGAGGACGGCCGCTTCTTCGTCACCTACGGCGCGGTGCGCAGCGCCGCCGGCTTCAACCTCTACTCCCGGACCACGACGGACGGGGCGGCGTGGAACGCGCCGGTCCAGCTGACGACGGACTCCAACCTGTACGACGTGCAGCCGCACCCCATCCTGCACGGCACCCCCGGCCACGTGATCCTGTCCTGGGGTCGCCAGCGCGCCGCCGGCTCCGACTACGACATCTGGGTGAACCGGGACCTGACGGTGCAGTAAGAGCCTCGCAACCGCGCGGGGCCCGCACCCGGCTCGTTCCTCGCCTGCCCTCTCCCGCAAACCGCGCGGGAGAAGGGATACACGGCACGGGTGATTGGGTGCTTCGGACGGTTTGGCGCGGGATGGTGGGCCGCCCCCCTCCCCGGCCCTCCCCCGCAAACTGCGCGGGGGAGGGAGGTGCGACGCACCTTGGGGAACGCGATCGAAGTCTATACCCTCTCCGCGGGAGAGGGTGCGAGCCTAAGCGAGCGGGTGAGGGCCCCCGGGGTCCATCCGCCGGCCCTTTCGCACCACGATCGCCGATCCGTCGGCGACAAGGGCGGAGCGGGGCGGGGCGGACAGGGGCTCCGCGAAGGCGGGGCCGTACAGCGCGGCGACGTCGCAGTCCAGCGAGGACGATTCCGCACGCCAGACGTTCCAGCGCGGGTGCTCCACCTGGTACTCCACGGTGCCGCCGTCGCGCTGGCGGGCGTAGCCCCAGTAGTGCTCGGTGATGAACTCCTCTTCAGACCCCTCCGCCAGCCGCCCCGCCGGCCCGCGCACCGTCGCCCGCACGCCGCACCACCGCCCGCGCAGCCGCCAGCCGTACTCCACCATGCCGCCCGTCTGCACGTCGATGCCCAGGCGGTGCCGCATGGGGAGCGCGACGTAGTTCTCGTTGTAGACCACGCGCGCCACGGCCGCGATGGCGAACCGCGGCACGATCTCCTTGATGAACACCACGCCCCGCCGCCACCCCTCCGGCCCTTTGCGCCGCACGTAGAAGCGCAGGTTCAGCTCTTCGAAGTCGCGGTGAAAGGGGATGGGGATGCCCAGCACGCGCGTGTCCAGGAACATGAATCCCACCACGCTGGCGTACGTAACGCCGCCCCACGCGTCCAGCTCCGTCCCGGCGGGGACCAGCGGGCGCAGCAGGGCGGGGTCCACCTCGTAGTTCAGCATGGCCAGCCAGCGCCACTCTGCCGTCAGAAACGGCGCGGCCGGGCGGGCGTCGGTCACGGCTGCGCGTCTTTCGGCTGGGACGGCGCCTGCGGCGGAATGCCTTCCAGCGTCTCGACCACGGCGGAATCGGGCGAGGCGTCGGCTTCATCCGCCACGTCCGCGCCCGAGGCGCACGCGCCCAGCAGCACTCCGGCGCAGGTGAGCAGGATCAGTCGCTTCATCTCTCCATCCCCGTGCAGAGGTGTTCCCACAGCTTCGCGCGCGCCCGCCCCACTCCGCAAGAAGCGGGATACTTTCGCCGAAGGCTCACGGCCTCCCTCGAACGCCGGCAAAGAATGGTGAGGATTATTCTTTTTGGGGATGGAAGAAAGCGCCCCGGCCGGCGGAAACCGGGCGGGGCGCTCTGATCATCCACGCAGGCGGCGGATCAGCCGTCGATGGGGAAGGTCTCGGCGACGGGGAAGCCGCAGAAGGTGCCGCTCACCGTGACCATCTGCGTGGGCGCGTTGAGCGACGAGGCCAGGTTCACCGAGCACCTGCCGGAGGCCCCGCCGCGCGTCCACTTGAAGGCGCCGGTCTCCGTCACCTGCAGGACGGTGAGCTCCTCCGCGTTGCCGGCCATCACCAGGTGGATGTCGAGATCCGGATCACCCGTGACCTTGATGACGTCGCCGTTCTCCAGCCGGTGTGCGCACGCCTGGGGAGCGGCGGATATGTCCGCCTCCATCGAGATCCCCATCGTCACGTCATCGAAGCCGACGGTGACGGTGCCCTCGATGTCCGTGCGGCCGCTGGGCGTGCAGGGCACCGTCTCTTCGATGGGCACCGTGAAGCCGTTCTCCGCCTCCCTGGGCGCCAGGTTGAAGCCGGCGCCGGAGAGGCCGCTGCTCGCCAGGTCGGAGGCCACGGAGAACATGGCGCGGCTGAGCTCGGCGGCTTCGGCGGCGGTAAGCTCGGCGCCGCCGGCGGGGCCGCTGCCGCCGTCACAGGCGGCCGCGAACAGGAGCGGAAGGATCAGGAGCTTGCGCATGGCGGGTCAGGTAGAGCGGGGGATTACGACGAGCGCCGCGGAGCGCGGTGCGGAACCCTTTCCGTCCATGATAATGCGGAATCGGCGGACGCGCCAAGGTTCCGGGCGCGCAGGATGTTCCCATCCCGCGCATCCGTCCGCATCCGTCCCGCCCGCCCCCCTGGCCCGCGGCTACTTGCGCCGGACGTCGAACATCCAGCCGCGGTGGATGGTGCGCGGCTCCTCGACGGTTACGAAGGCGTCGGGGTCCCACGCGGAGACCTGCGCCAGCGCCAGCGGCAGGTGGCGGCGGCGGAGCACGGCGTAGATCACCTCCATCCGCCCGTCCCTGCCGTACGCGGGAAACTCCGTCACCCCAAAGCCGCGGTCGCGCAGCGCCTGGGCGATCTCCACCCCGCCGTGCGCCGACATCACCCGCAGGGCGGAGAGGCCCAGCGCCAGCTTTTCCTCGATCCACAGCCCCACCGCCGCGCCGGCCGCGAAGCCCGCGGCGTACCCCAGCAGGTGCAGCGGCGAGTCCAGGAACTTGACGGCCTGCCCCACGGCCGTGATCCACACCAGCACCTCGAAAAAGCCGATCACCGGCACCAGCTGCTTGTATCCGCGCACGGAAAGCAGCATGCGCACCGTGGCCAGCGACACGTCCACGATGCGGAGCGCAAAGATCACCAGCGGCCCGAAGGCCGATCCGAACAGCACGTCCAGCGTCATCATCAAAAACCCTCTCGCGGCGGTGCACCCGCGCCGCGTTTTCGGCGAAAAGAAACGCGACCCGGCCGGGAGCGCTCTCCCGGCCGGATCGTCCGTCCGCATGGCCCTACACCACCGGGCCGAAAAAGATGCACCCCGGCCGTCCCTCGATCGCGTTGACGACAAATGTTTCCGTGAATACCTTTCCAGCTCCTCGCAGGCCCCTCCCCGTGTGACCGCGGTTCCCGTCCCGAATTCTCCCCGGAGTTTCGTTCATGCGTATGGCCACATCCGCCACGCGTCCGTTCGCCCTTGCCGCGCTCGCGCTGCTCGCCGCCTGCTCGGATGGCATGGTTACGCCGCCGGAAGACGCCGCGTCCGCACCGCCGGCGCTGGAGGTGGTGGAGTGCACGGCCGACCTCGGCGCCCAGTCGCTGCAGTGCGGCCCCGCGGGTCCGCCGGCGGGGGTGCGTGCGAGCGTGATGCTGGGTGGCCAGGGCACGTTTGTGCGGCTGGCAAGCAGCGGCATGACCGGCGTGGGCGACTCGCTGTTCATCATGAACGTGACCGTGCAGAACCTGCTGGGCCAGCCCATCGGCACCACCGACGGGACGACGGCGCATCCGGATGGAATCCAGGTATTCTTCAACAGCGGGCCCACGGTTTCGGGCGGCCCGGGGACGGTGGAGGTGGCCAACGGGGACGGGATCGGGATGTTCACCGGCTCCAACCAGCCCTTCTTTCGCTACGTCGAGCTCGTGACGACGGAGCAGGCCAGCGCGCCTCGCGAGTGGCGGTTCCGCGTGTCTCCCGGGGTAGAGAAGTTTACGTTCACCGTCTATGTCTCCGCGCCCGTGCCCCACGAGGGCGCGCTCGCCGCCATCGTCTCCGAACCGCGCACGGTGGACGCGGGCGGCTACCACTCCTGTGCCATTGCGGCCAGCGGCCAGGCGTACTGCTGGGGACAGGGGAACTATGGGCAGCTGGGGAGCGTTGCTTCCTCCACGATCCCCGCGGCGGTGGCGGGTGGCCACCTCTGGCGTACGATCACTGCCGGGTTCTTTCACACCTGCGGCATTACCACCGGAAACGCGGCGTACTGCTGGGGCCATGGCCCAGCGGGGCAGTTGGGATACGGCGGCGTATCCCACAGCCCGGTGCCGGTGCCCGTGGCCGGAGGGATGAGCTGGATGCAGATCGACGCGGGCGGTGACCAGACCTGTGGCGTGACGACGAGCTACGTGGCGTACTGCTGGGGCTGGGGCGCCTCCGGCCAGCTGGGCTCGGGAGATATTGCCCAGGCCATCGTGCCCGTTCCGGTGCACGGCGGGCGCAGGTGGGTGATGGTGGACGCGGGGCAGGAGCACAGCTGCGGCGTTACCCGCGGCGGCGCCGCGTACTGCTGGGGGAGTGTCTACTCCGACGCGCTGGGCACTCCCGCCCCGGTGCGGACCCCCCATCCCGGCCTGGTGGCGGGCAACCACTCCTGGCGCTCCGTCAGCGCGGGCCTCTACCTGGCCTGCGGGGTCACGTCGCGTGGCGTGGGCATGTGCTGGGGGCTGGACCACACCGGGCAGGCGGGTAACGGTGCCGCCGGGGAATCGCTCACCCCGGCGCCTATCTCTGGGGGGCTGGAATGGGCCCGCGTGACCGCCGGGCGCAACCGGGCGTGCGGAATCACCACCGACGGACGAGGGTACTGCTGGGGGGACAACACCCATGGCGCGCTCGGCAACGGCACCACCACGCCGCGCGATGCGCCGGTCGCGATCTCGGGCGGCCACGCCTGGAAGCAGCTGGGCATCGCCCTTTTCCACGCGTGCGGTGTCAGCCAGGACGGTGTAGCACGCTGCTGGGGGTTGAACGCGTTCGGCCAGCTGGGCGACAACAGCAAGGTGGACCGCCTTGTTCCCATGGTCGTCTCCGGCGGGCACACCTGGGCGCGGTAGCAGGCCATCCTGGATCCGCAAAAACAATTCACGCCAGGTGTGTTGCGGACGCGGAGTGATTCTATCCGGGCGATGACGAACCGGCCGGGGGCCACGCGCCCCCGGCCGGTTCCGTCCGCACGGCCCTGAACGGCAGGGCCGGAACGATGCGGCGGATGCCGGCTACCTGAGCTCCTTGATCCCCCTGGCGAGCCCCACGAGGCCGGAAACCACGCCGAACTGGAACATGGAATCCAGTGTCAGGAACACCCAGGCGGCCAGCAGCATCCCCACGGTTTCACTGCTGAATCCCAGCGCCTGCAGCTGCTGCGGATGCCCAAGGAGGTACATCATGGCCGCGGTCGGCGCGAGCAGACCGGCCGTTTTGCCGATCCCGCGAAGAAGCGGCTTCCATCCTCTCAGGGCCGGCTCTGGATCTGCCGTCTCCGTGACCCAGCGAAATTCACCGTAGGTGCCCAGGGTGAAGATGCGGACCAGCTCGCGCACGTCGCGCTTCAGGTCTTCCAGCGTCGATGCAAGGGGAGTCACGGCCCAGGTGCGCCGCTCCGCGATGTAGCCCGCCATCTCGCGAAAGTGGTGCTGCACCCGCAGGCGCCGCTCCGGGTCGGCCGGACCGTATCGCAGGGCGAGCAGCCGCGTGGTGCGCGCAAGGGCGTCGAACCGGCGTACGAGCTCAATCCGGCGGTCCGCCCGCGAGAGCACGTCTTCGTGCTGCAGCTCGACCAGAAGGTACATGGCGTGGGTGGCGCACAGCGACTCGGCGAAGTACCTGTCGATCAGCACCTGTGCAAGGCGTAAGGTGATGCCTACGAGCAGAAAGTAGAACCCGTACTCGCCGGCCAGAAACAGGGCATAGACCAGGCCCCGCGTCACTGCGTCCCCCGGCCGGTCGCCTCCCTCTCCTGGCCAGGAGACCGGGAGGTCCTCCCCCGAAAAGAGCAGCATGGCCACGAAGACGAGCATGATCATCCGGTTGATGATCCGGTACCGCCGCAGCCTGCGGTCATGATGGTGCTGCAGAAGGCGTTGGGAGCGCTCGTCGCCAAAGCCCATCGCCTGGCCGATGATGCTCAGCGGAGTGATGGCGTCCCCTTTCTGCCCTCGCCTGGCGACCGGGCACACCAGCGGCACCACGCCGAGCTTTCTCAGAAATCCCGTCATGAGCCTTTCGATTGCGCCCACCTCGACAAAGTGCAGGTCGGGCGGTGCGGCGTGCGCGGAAGGCGCGGGGTCCGTCCACCGAAACAGCCCGGGTAAACGGATGCGCGACGGCGGGGCCGGAGCGGGCGCGATGGAATGCGTGGTGGTTGTCATGGTGGGGAATGGCACGAAAGGGTTCACGATGATGGGCGGGTGCGGGGGGCGGGCACGTGGGGGAAACCTGTGCCTGCCCTGTCTTTGCAGTATAAATGAAGGCTGATGAATCACAAGACAGACGTTTCGGCCGGTCCGGGCCGATCGTTGCGTCGCCACCGTCCTCAGGGAAAAGCCGACGCGGTGGACGTTGTTCGCGGGCCAACTCGATTGACGCAGGCGTTCCGCCGCTACCGTATGCGCTCCCCGCCGGCCCCCCCCCGTCCGCGCGATCGCGGTCTCGTCCGCCGTCGCAACGATTCTCCATGCGTCCAGCCACCCCCGCCACACGTCCGTTCGCCGTCGCCGCGCTGGCGCTGCTGGCCGCCTGCGCCGACCAGGCCGTGGTGGCGCCCGTAGAGCCGGAGGTGCCCGCGCCGCTCGCCGTGCTGCAGTGCACGGCGGACGT
>DASQBH010001259.1:0-5540 GCA_035635315.1 Longimicrobium sp. | reverse complement strand
GGTCCTCCGGGGTGAGGTGAGGCGGGCGCGCAAGGACCGGCCGAATCGGCGCGTCCCTGACGTGCAGAAGAGTAATCATCCGACCGCAGAAAAGCGAAGGCCCGGCGAGGATGCCGGGAGGGGACGTCGTCACGCCACTCGGCGCCCGTGAGGCTCTCCGGCCCGGGTCGCAGGACCACCTGGCGGAGATTGACGCGGCGCGGGCTCGCTGCGACGGGCAGGTGCCGGGGTGGGCCACGGTGGACGCCTGATACCGCTTCCCATGGTTTGCTGTGCATTCAGAGTTTTACTACGGGCCTCACGCGGAGAGCGCGGAGAGCGCGGAGAACAGAAGAGAACGAGGGTTCTCCGCGTCCTCCGCCCCGCCGCGCCCTCCGCGTGAAAACCTGTTCCAGGCCCTGGATGCACATGGAATCAGTATGAACGGGATGAGCCGCAGTCGCGTTTCTCGGCGTTCCATCCCGCGCCGCGCTCGAGACACGGCCGGGCACCGTTTTCCAGGCCTCTTGCTCCGCACACTCGGGTTCTCGTAATCTGCGAGGCTTTCCGCCGTTGTTGCGGCAGATTCAGCCGCGCGCCGCCGTGGCGGCAACGATCCTGCGAAGGTGAGGATGTCCGCACCATCGCACCCGGCCATCTTCATGGCGCTAGAACCCGTCTCCACCACTCCATCGCACGCTCCACCGGCGGCGCCCCACGCGCGACGCCGGCCGCCGCGCGCCGGTCGCGGACGGCGCCGGGCCGCGGTGCTGGGCGTGCTGGCGGGGCTGATCGCGGCGGCGATGAGCGCGCTGCCGGCGCCCGGAATTCCGCACGGTGACTGGTCGGCGGGCCGCGGCATGGAGGGGTGCGGCGCGGTGGCGTACCGCTACCGCGCGTCGCCGCTGCACCGGTGGCTGATGGGGGATGGATACAGGGACGTGTGGGCCGAAACCATCTGCATCCCCATAGTCAACCTGCGCGGAGGGTTCACGCCGCTGCGGGCGGGGGGCGGGCGGCAGACGCGCTCGCTGCGGATGCGGGGTGCGGATGGGCGCGAGTACGTGTTCCGCTCGCTGGACAAGGACCAGGCAAAGGCGCTGGGCCCCCTTCCCCGCCTGCTGATGGGCCGCATCCGCCAGGACCAGGTGAGCGCGCTGCACCCCGGCGCGTCGCTGGTGGCCGCCGGGCTGCAGGATGCCGCCGGCGTGCTGAACCCCGCGCCCCGGCTGGAGGTGATGCCCACGCGCCCGTGGCTTTCCGAAGCGTACGCGCCGGACTTCGGGATGATGGCGGGCACCGTGCAGCCGTACCCGCGGCGGGGCTTCGCCGGCGCGGAGCGGGTGGTGGACACCGACTCGCTGTGGGCGGAGCTGCGCCGCGCGCCCGGCGACCGGGTGGATACGCGGGCGTACCTGGTGGCGCGGCTGATGGACGTCTACATGGGCGACTGGGACCGGCACGAGGGCCAGCTGCGGTGGGCGCGGCTCCGTCGCGGCGGCGAGGGCTCGTGGACCGTCATCCCCCGCGACCGCGACTACGCGTTCTCCGACTACGGCGGGGTGATTCCCGGCCTGGCGCGGCGGGTGGATCCCAAGATCGTGCGCTTCGACACGGCGTACCGCGACCTGCGCGGCCTGCTGGTGAAGTCGCGGGAGCTGGATGCGCGGCTGCTCTGCGGCGTTTCCGCGGCCGCGTGGGATTCGACCGCCGCGACCCTGGCGCGCGTGCTCGATGACGACGCCATCGCCGCCGCCGTCGGGCGCATGCCGCCGCAGTGGATCCGGCGCTCCCCCACCCTGGAGCCCACCCTCCGCGCCCGCCGCGACCGCCTTCCCGCCGCCGCCCGCCGCTTTCGCCAGCACCTGCACGCCGACGGCGGCTGCGCGCCCCGCTGATCATCGTCTCATCCGGATCCGGAAAAGACCTGTCTCGCGCAGCGGAAGCAGACTGCCGGAGAACCTCTGCGATTCGCTGCTTTCTCCGCGTACTGCCGAGCCCGCAAAAGAATGGGGCCTCACACAGAGTCAGCAGAGTCAACAGAGTTTTCTCGTGCCGTTTCCTCTGCTCCCACGTTGTCGAACCTGCGCCGGCCGACGAGGCACGAGCCGGCGTGGGCGGTCGGGAACGGGAGAGGGATGGAAGTGCGGCAGGGGGCCATCCGCGTTTTTTGGGGAGGGGTGCGGACCGCCGGATCATCTCCGGAGCGCGCTGGAGCAAGCCGGCCGCACCCCCTGATGCGCGATCCCGAGAACCATCCGCCAGCCCCACGATCGAGGTAACGCGCCTGGTCCGCGGATCTGGGATCAGGGCACCTTGACGGTCAGCCCCGGGATGCGGACCGGCGTGGCGCTCCCGCCGGGTGCGACGGGCCCGAAGCCCGGACCGCCCAGGCTCCCCCACGCCAGGCTTCCCCAGCAGTACACCGCTCCGGCCGCCGTCACCCCGCAGGTGGAGGTGCCGCCCGTGTGGATCCAGCGGAACGCGTGCCCCCCGGCGACCGGTACGGGAGCCAGCCGCGAGCTCTGGGTGCCGTCCCCGAGCTGTCCGTGCTCGTTGCTCCCCCAGCAGTACGCCGCTCCCGCCGCCGTCAGTCCGCAGGTGCTGTTTCCGCCGGCGGAGAGCATCACGAGCTCCGGCACCGGCCCCACCCGCACCGGCGTGGGTCCCTGGGCGTGGGTCCCGTCTCCCAGGCCGTAGTTGGTGCCCACGTAGCTACCGGGCGTATCTCCCCAGCAGTAGGTCTCGCCGCTCTGCGTGATGCCGCAGGTGTGGTGGAAGGCGGCGGTGATCATGCGGAACCGGTGGCTGGTCAGCACCGGAACGGGCTGGGTGGCGCACTGGAACGGGCCGGCCGTGTACACGCAGTCGTACGGGAGCTCGGTCGCGCCCATGCTGCGCGGCGGGCTGCCCCAGCAGTAGAGCGCCCCGGCCGCCGTCAATCCGCAGGAATACGTGATCCCCACCGCCAGCTGAACGAAGCGCTCCGCCGTCTCCACCTGCACCGGCTCGGTGGGGGCGTTCCTGTACCCGTTCCCCAGCTGGCCGCCCCGCGGCATGCCCCAGCACCAGGTGTCGCCGGTGGATGCGATCGCGCAGCTGTGTGCGTGCTGGCTGACGATCTGGGTAAAGGTCAGGGAGGTGAGGACCTCCGTGGGTACGTTCCGCGGGAGGCGGTCGCCGCTGCCCAGCTCGCCCTCGCCCGAACTGCCCCAGCAGAACGCCTTGCCCCCCGCATCCAGCCCGCAGGCGAACGAGCCGCCCGCGCTGAGCGCGCTGAAGGGATGCGCGGACTGCACGGGGGTAAAGTCGGCGCGGTCGGTGTTGGTGCCGTCGCCGAGCTCCCCGTTGGGATTTCGGCCCAGGCAGCGCGCTGGCGCCGACGCGGGCGCCACGCAGAGCCAGGCGCCGCCGCCGGCCACGGGGTGCGCGGCGGGCGTCCGGCGCGACGCCGCGGTGAACGTCACCGCGCCCAGCCCCGGCGCGGAGGCGCTCAGGCTCTGCGGGCCCTCGCCCGGCCCCAGCGTCCACTGCACGGCCGCCAGCCCGTTTGCGTCCGTGCCGGCCGCCGTACGCGAAACGCTCCCCCCGCCCGCCGTCACCGTGAACGTCACGGGGACGCCGGGGATCCCCATGCCCGCCTGCGTCCTGGCCCGCACGACCAGGTCGTCGGGGAGCACCTCGCCCGGCCTCCCCGTCTGCTCGTCGCCGGAGACCTTCGACAGCGTGGAGCGCGAGACCACCACCACCCGCACGCTGTCGCGCCGCGTCAGCGCCGACGCGGTGACGTACGTGGCTCCCTCCGCCAGCGCGTCCACGTTGCCGTGCTCGTTCACCACGGCCACCGACGGGTTGCTGCTGCTCCAGGCGGGCGTGCCCTCCACCTCCTGGTTCGACACGTACGCCCGCGCGGTCAGGTCCAGCAGGCCGTACAGGTCCAGCGTGTCTACCGGGCCCGGGGTCACGCGGATGGAGTCGATGGCCAGGAACCCCGAGTCGGCCAGGATGGTGCGCGACGGACCGGTCAGGCGGTGCGTCCAGCTGCCGAGGTCGCGGTTGAGGATCTTCGCGGTGGCGCCCAGCTCGAAGTCCACGCCGTACCCCAGCCGGTACCACCACTTCCAGTTGGTGGAAGTGATCCCCGCCTCGGCCCCGGCGTACGGCAGCGCGGCGAAGCTGGGGCCCGCCACGTCATAGAGGTAGATGGTGAGCACCGGCTTGAGGGTGACGCGGACGTCCGCCTGGCCGGTGACGTTCCACGTCACGGGACGCGCCGAGGTGTTGAGCGAGGCGTCGCCCACGCCGCTCCAGCTCCCGTCCTGGTAGCGCGTCCCCACGCTCACCGACGCGCTGCTGGTGGCCCCGGTCTGCACCGTGCCGACCACCGAGCCTCCGACGTGCAGAAGCGCGTACAGGTCCAGCTCGGCGCGCCCGGTGATCACGATCCCTCCCACGGGTGCGGTAAAGCGCCGGCAGACGTGGGCCAGGTGCTTCTGTCCGTCAAAGCTGGCCGAGGTGGACGCCACCGCCCGGACGTCCAGATCCAGGTTCAGCGCGCCGCTGGCGATGGCGTGGAACTCGAACCCCTTCAGCGGCCCCCAGTCCGCACCCACGTCCAGCTCCGGATCAAAGCCCAGCGAGCCGCTGGGGATGGTCACGCGCAGGTCGTCGTCCTCGTACAGGACCGTTCCACCCAGGTCGTAGCCGATCAGGTTTGCGCCCGCGCCCTCCGGGGTGCCGGTGCCCAGCGGGCCCAGGCAGAGCGGATCGGAAAGGCTCGCGGACTCCGCGCTCGCGCCCGGTCCCCGCATCATGCTGCCGGACGAAAGGCGCGTGCGGACGGAGAACGAGCCTTCGGGGATCGCGTCGGCCAGCGATGCGTCGGTCGTCTGCGCCACGACCTGCGATCCGCTCCGCTCCACCGACTGCACGCGCCGCAGGAACCCGTCTCCCTGGCTGCCGACGATCACGTCGCCCGGCGAGAAGGCCGGCGGGTCGGTCTCCGAGAGCTGAAAGACGAACGTACCCGCCGCCCGCGCGGCGCTGTCGCTGACCAGCCGCGCCCGCGTCGAGTCGAGCACCACGGTGGTGGGCGGAAGCGGGGTGAAGATCGGCAGCGCGACCTCGGCGCGGACGGCGGGATCCCACGCCCACGCCACGGTGATCTGCACGGTGCCGCGTGCGTGCGTGCGCACCAGGCCGGTGGAGTCCACGCTCGCGAGCGCGGTGTCCGACGAGGTCCACACCAGCTCGGCGGCATCGACCGCGCTTCCGGCGCTGTCGACGGCGGTCGCGACAAAGCGGACGGAGTCACCGGCCATGGCGCTGGGCCGGGCCGGGACCGCGGTGATCCGCACGGGAGAAAGCACGGCCTGCCCCACGCAGAAGCCCGAGACGTCACGGCCCACCGCGTGGCTCAGGATCACCAGCGCGTCCACCGCCGTGGCCTGCCCGTCGCAGTTCACGTCGGCGTACGGCATCCCCGCGAAGCCGGACGGAAGCGGTTTGCCCACGGCCCGGAACAGCACGCCCAGCGCGTCCACCGCGCTGATCGCGCCATC
>DASQBH010001258.1:0-2368 GCA_035635315.1 Longimicrobium sp. | reverse complement strand
GATGCGCGGCGCGCGGGGTGGCGAACGGTCACCCGGCAAAGCGGCGGAGCGCCGCGGCCACCTGCCGGCGGCGGCGCCGACTGAGGGGGAGGCGCGTGCCGTCGTGCAGCACCACCGCGGGATCTTCACCCGGCCCCGCGCGCACCTCGCGCACCCGCGCCAGGTTCACCAGCGCCGAGCGGTGCACGCGGACGAAGCGGGAGCCGGCCAGCCGCTCCTCCAGCGACGCCAGCGACTCGCGGATCAGGTGGCGCCGGCCGCGGGCGTGGATGGCGGCGTAGTAGTCGTCGGCCTCGATCCACTCGATCTCCGCCACGTCCAGCACCAGGTCCGCGCCCGCCGTGGCCACCACCAGCCGCCGCGGCGGCTCCGGCGGCGGCCCCGCATCCTCCATCCCCTCCCCCGCCCCCTTCCCCTCCGCCACCAGCAGCAGCGAGAGGCGGCGCGCCAGCTCCACGGCCTCGCGCGAGCGCAGCCGCTCGCGGGCGCGGGCCAGCGCCTGGTGAAAGCGCGCCTCGTGCAGCGGCTTGACCAGGTAGTCCAGCGCGTGCAGTTCGAAGGCCTGCACGGCAAAGGTGTCGAACGCGGTCACGAAGATCACGGCGGGGAGCGCATCCAGCGCGCGGAGCACCGCAAAGCCGTCCATCTCCGGCATCTGCACGTCCAGAAAGACCAGGTCGGGCACCAGCTCCCGCAGCACACGCACGGCTTCGCGCCCGTCGCGGGCTTCGCCGGCCACTTCCACGTCGTCGTGCGCGGCCAGCAGCTGGCGGATGCCGCGGCGCGCCAGCGGCTCGTCGTCCACGATCACCACGCGGATGCGGCTCACGCGCCCTCCACCCGCAGCGGCAGGGTAAGCACCACCTCCGTCCCGCCCTCCGCCGGCGTCCGCAGCACCACGGTGGCGTCATCCCCGTACAGCGTGCGAAGCCGCTCGCGCGTGTTCGACAGCCCCACGCCCTCCGCCTGCCCCGCATCCATCCCCACGCCGTCGTCCCGCACGGCCAGCTCCAGCCGATCGCCGGCGACGCGCGCGGAGATCTCCACCCGGCCGGCGTCCGCGCGTTTGGCCACCCCGTGCCGGATGGCGTTCTCCACCAGCGGCTGCAGGATGAAGCCGGGGACCAGGGCCAGACGGGCGCGCTCGTCGATGGACCAGCGCACGCGCAGGCGGTCGGAGAACCGCACCTGCTCGATGGCCAGGTACTGCTCCAGAAAGCGCAGCTCGTCCGCCAGCGGCACCTGGTGCGGCTGGTCGGTGCGCAGCACCTGGCGCAGCACGTCGCCCAGCATCTCCAGCATGCGGCTGGCGGCGGCGGTGTTCTGCTCGCGCACCAGCACGGCCAGCGCGTTCAGGCTGTTGAAGAGAAAGTGCGGGTTCAGCTGCATGCGCAGCGCGCCAAGCCGCGCCTCGGCCAGCTGCGCCGCCAGCCGCGACGCCTGCGCCTCGCGCTCCCGCGCCTCGACGAAGTACGAAACGGCGTACACGCACCCCAGGACGGTGAAGTACATGAACACCGACCAGGGGATGCTGGTGAGGAACCAGCTCAGGTAATCGCGCGGCAGATTGCCCTGCGCGGGATAGCGGTCGAGCATGTGCCCCAGCAGCACGCCCAGCGACGCCCACCCCGCGCAGAGCCCCAGCGACCCGGCCAGGTGCGCCGCCAGGGTGCGCTTCCACCGCGCGCGCCGCAGGGGAAAGCGCCGCGCCAGCATCCAGGTGATGGGGGTGAGCGCGCCCAGGAAGAGCCATTCGCCGCCCTCGAACACCATGTCCTGCCACCGGGCCGACTCCCCGATCAGCCGGGCCTGCATGTACGTCTGCAGCACGCTCAGCACCGCCGGCACCAGGCACGCCGCGGGGATCAGCAGCCACATGCGGCGTTCCCCCGCGCGGTGGGCGGTGGGGATGGGGAGCTGCGGGTCGATGGAGGTCATTCGGCGGGCGTCGCGGGATCCGGCGCACGCGGCCGGCGCTGCATGGTATCGCGTGAACGCCCGTCCCGCACCGTCCGTGCAGCGGACGGGCGATCCCGTGCAGCCAGCGGCGCGCCCCGGGACGAGGCGACAGACATCGAACCGCCTCCGCGCGGTGCCCCTCCCCCGGCCCCTCCCCGCTCGTTCCTCGCGGAGAGGGAAGAATTCGATCGCGCTTCGGCAGGCTCCGAAGTCCGCCCCCTCCGGGCTCGTAAACCTCGCCCACCTCCCCCAAAACTGCTGGGGGAGGTTGGGGTTGCGGACGGATCGGGACGAGGCGACAGACATCGAACTGCGCCCGCGCGGTGCCCCTCCCCCGGCCCCTCCCCGCTCGTTCCTCGCGGAGAGGGGAGAATTCGATCGAGTTTCGGCAGGCTCCGAAGTCCGCCCC
>DASQBH010001257.1:0-7940 GCA_035635315.1 Longimicrobium sp. | reverse complement strand
GCGGTAGCGAGAAAGTCCGTCATGCGCTCAGAGACGGCGCCCCGGCCCCGGCCGCCCGGTCGGCGGCGCGTCGGGCGCGCAGGCGCGTGTACACGAAAGTGGCGGCGGCGACCCCCGCCGCGTCGGCAAACCAGTCCATCACGTCCGGCGAGCGGCCGGGCACGTACATCTGGTGGATCTCGTCCGTGGCGCCGTACAGCACCCCCAGCACCACTCCCAGCGCCAGCGGCAGCCGCGACCGGTCCGCGGCGCGCACCAGCAGCCACCCCAGCAGCGCGTACGCGCCAAAGTGCGCCACCTTGTCGATCCCCGGCGCGTCGGGCCCCGGCAGCCGCGACCGCGAGGAAAGGCTCCAGATCACCGCCGCCCAGAGAAGAGCAGGAAGCCAGGCCCGCAGGCGCGTCACCCCTCCTCCGCCTCGGCCAGCACGGCCATGAACTCCTCCGGCGACGACGCCGCGATCAGCCGCTCGCGAAAGCCGTCGCGCCGCACCAGGCGCGAGATGCGGCCCAGCGCCTTGACGTGCGCCCCCGCCTCCGAGTCGGGCCCCACGAGCAGAAAGAGGAGCCGCACCGGCTGCCCGTCCAGCGACTCGAACTCCACCGGCCCGCCGGTGACCCCCGCCGCCATGGCCAGCGTGGGGACGCTCTCGGCCTTGCCGTGGGGAATGGCCACGCCGCTCCCCACCCCGGTGCTCAGCACCTGCTCGCGCGCCCGCACCGCCCCCAGCACCGCGCCGGCGTCGGCCACCGCGCCGCACTCGCGCAGCACGTCCACCAGCTCCTCCAGCAGCGCCTCCTTCGAGGCGCCCCGCAGGGGCACGCGCACACGCTCGGGGGTGAGCAGCTCGCTCAGCAGCACCTTGCCAACCTCGGGCCGATAAAAAGGATCAGGCCACGCCGTGGCGTGGCCGGGTGTGGACCTTGCAAACTAACGTCCACACGCGGGGCCCTGCAAGCACGGGGAACCCATGGCCGGACGCGGTGAATCAGGGAGATTGCCGTCTCCAGACCGGGAACCGGGAACACCACGGATGATCGCCACGCCCCAGCAGGTCCAGACCGACGCCCGCCCCGACCTGGTGGGCCTTCTTCCCGAAGAGGCCGAAGCCGCCGTCCGCGCGCACTTCGCCGCGCGCGGGCAGCCGGCGTACCGCGCGGGCCAGGTGATCCGCTGGCTGTACGAGCGGGGCGCCTTTTCCTTCGCCGAGATGACGGACCTGCCCCAGGCCGAGCGCGCCGCGCTGGCCCAGGCGTTCGCCTTTACCGCGCCGGAGCCGGCCAAGGTCTCGCGCTCCGTGGACGGCACCGCAAAGCACCTGTGGCGCCTGGACGACGGCGAGCTCATCGAGTCCGTCCTCATCCCCACCCCCACCCGGCTGACGCTGTGCATCTCGTCGCAGGCGGGATGCGCCATGGCGTGCACCTTTTGCGCCACCGGCTGGGCCGGTTACCGCCGCCAGCTCAGCGCCGGCGAGATCGTCGCCCAGTTTCGCGGGGCACGCCGCTGGGCGCAGGAGAACGGCTACGACGACGTGACCAACATCGTCTTCATGGGGATGGGCGAGCCGCTGATGAATCCGAAGGCGCTCTTCCCCACCCTCACCATCCTGAACCGCGGCTACAAGTTCGGCGCGCGGCGCATCACCATCTCCACCGTGGGGGTGGTGCCCGGCATCGTGCGCCTGGCCGAGATGCCGGAGCAGTACCGGCTGGCCGTGTCGCTGCACGCCCCCAACCACGAGCTGCGCCAGCGGCTCATCCCGCTGGAGAAGAAGTATCCGCTCCCCGAGCTGCTGGAGTCGCTCCGCCAGTTCGACGCCGCCGGCGGCAAGCGGATCACCTTCGAGTACGTGATGATCGACGGCGTCACCGACCTCCCGGAGCTGGCCGACGAGCTGGCGCGGGTGGTGAAGGAGTTCACCGCCTTCGTGAACCTGATCCCCTTCAATCCCATCCCCGGGACGGACTGGGCGCCCAGCAAGCGCGCGCGGCTGGACTGGTTCGTGGACCGGCTGGGCCGCCAGGGCGTCACCGCGCACGTGCGCGAGTCGCGCGGCCGCGACATCGCCGCCGCCTGCGGGCAGTTGCGCGCCGAGGTCACGCAGGGCCGCAAGCCGGTGCAGATGGGCTCCCTCTAGCGGCGCCAGGGCGGACGGGACGCGCTCAGCCGTTCCCGTCCGCCTCGCCCACCAGCAGCGCCGGCCGGGCGCGCAGCAGGCCGTTTTCCAGCCGCAGCATGAGCATGGCGCGCTCGCGCTCTTCGCGCTCGCTCACGTGCACCACCTGCGCGGCAAGCCGCTCCACCACCAGCGTGAGGTCGCGCAGGTCCTTGCGAACCTCCTTGATCTCCTCGCGGTTCTCCTGCACGTGCTCCGAGAGCTGGAAGAGGGTGCGCACCAGCTCGTACAGCGACTTCCACATCCCTCAGGCCGTGACCAGGCGCGCAAGCACCTGCCGCGTGTTCTCGCGCAGCCGCACGATCTCCTGCTTCTGCTCGCCCAGCGTGTACATCACGTGCCAGATGCGGCTGAGCAGGCGTTCCACCAGGGAGGGATATTCGCTGGGGGCGGCCGCCGCCTCCAGGCCCCACGACAGGGCGGCGGTCTCGCGCGCCACCAGGGTGCCGGGGAGCGGCTGGCTGAAGTCGTAGCGGAACTCGGACGGGGGGTCGCCCTCGGCGGCCGCACGCTGCCGCTCGAGCTCCCGGTCCCGCTCGATCGCCATCTCCTCGAAGCTCGGTCCTTCGCGACGGGAACGCATCCTGGCCTCCTCAAGGCTGGTTGGTGCAATCCGCGGGGCCCTCACCTCCTCCGCGACGCTCCAAGTATTGCCACGCCCCCGCCCTGCCATCAAGCCCCCATTTTGGAGCGCTCCGTCAACGCCAACCACGCTACACCACTGCACTTGCACAATCGGCGGATCTGCTGGATTCCGCAAAATTCACCGCTCCGTTCGCGCCTGCCACGTGCATCCTCCGCACGCCTCGCTCGGACCCACCGGCGGCACCGATCCTCCTCCACCCCCTTCGCGAAGCGCCCCGGCGGCGTAGATTGCTGCCAGGATGGCCGACTTCCCGACCCGCTGAACGATGCCGAACGAATCCCCCTCCGCCTGGGTGAACCACACCGTCACGCCCGACCAGGCGGGCCGTACCGTGCAGGAGATCCTGACCGGCCCCATGAGCGTGTCGAGGCGCATGATCCAGCGCCTCACCCGCGCCAAGGGGCTGCAGCACAACCGCCGCGCCGCGTGGCTCAACGCGAAGGTGCGCGCCGGCGACGTGGTCTCCGCGCGCCTGCACCCCGCCGAGTCCGCCGGGCTGGCGCCCGTGCCCATGGACCTGCGGGTGGTCTACGAGGACGCGGAGGTGCTGGCGGTCGACAAGCCGCCGTTCCTGCTCGTCCATCCCACCTCGCCGGAGCAGGACCGCACGCTGGCGCACGGCGTGGCGCACCACCTGGCGCAGCAGGGCGTGCACGCAAAGGTGCACCCGGTGCACCGCATCGACCGCGACACGTCGGGGCTGGTGGTGTTCGCCAAGACCGGGCACGCGCACCACCGGCTGGACCTGCAGCTGCGCGCGGGGGAATTGAAGCGCGAGTACCTGGCGCTGGTGGACGGCGTGGTGGAGGGGGAGCGCGGCGTGATCGACGCGCCGATCGGGCGGGACCCGCGCAACCCCGTGCTGCGCGTGGTGCGCAAGGACGGGGACGCGGCCGTGACGCGGTGGGAGGTGGCGGCGCGCTATCCCACGGCCACGCTGCTGCGGCTGGAGCTGGAGACGGGGCGGACGCACCAGATCCGCGTGCACCTGCTCCACGCGGGCCACCCGGTGCTGGGGGACCGGCAGTACGGGCGAAAGGGCCAGCACCTGCTCAAGCGGCAGGCGCTGCACGCGTCGCACCTCGCCTTCGCGCACCCCACCTCGGGCGAGCCGATCCGGCTGGACGCGGAGCTCGCGCCCGACATGCAGGCGGCGGTCGAGATGCTCAGTGAGGCGGGCGTGTAGACTAGCCCGGGAGTGACGAGAGGTGGTCCACGGCAACAGGAAGTTCACGCGCGCCGTGAACTACAGCAAGCACGTCGATCTGCTGCGGGAGAATTCTGTAGATGATTCGGTATGGACCTTCGATGAGTTCCCGAACATCGTCCTGCTGATACTCGGGCACCATGCGTCCGGACTGCGGGAAGCGCGCAAGCTGCTTCGACCGGGAGGTCAGACGGTCCACCATTCGACGGGCGTAGACCGTCGAATCACGCGCGATGTAGTCATGCAGCGCGGTAAGGTGACCGGCTGCAGATTCAGTCCAGTGGACCCTCAAGGCTCCAGACCGAAGCGGGCGCGGAGTTCCTCCACGGGAATCGTGCGTCCTGCCATGCTATCCGCCATCCCTGCCTCAATCACCTTCCGAACGTAGATCTCGTACATCAGATCATCCCACGAGAACTCCTCCGGCAGCTGCTCGACGAGACGGATTGCATCTTCCTTCATGCTCATTGCTCCACCTCCACAGAATCGTTCATCGCTCCCCAGTCCTTTCCCAGTACGACGGTGACGTCGACGAAGACGTTGGAGTCCGGGCGGGCGTAGACGCGGGGGATGGCCATCTCGTCGGCGACGGAGCGGGCGAGCTCCATGCGGCCTACCCGGTCCAGCACCAGCGAGGTGTCCGGCTCGAAGCCGCTCGCGTTGCCCACGTAGACCACGTCGTAGCCGCGGTCGCGCAGCATCGTCCGTCCCTTCGCCGCCAGGCCGGGAACGCCGGACGCGTTCAGCACCTCCACCCGCACCCGCCCGACGGGACGCGGCGCCGCGCCGGGCCCCGCCGTCTCCGTCACACCGTGCGAGCCCGCCGTCGCCGCGGCGCCCTCCCGCCCGCGCATCAAGCCCGCGGCCAGCGAGCCGACGAGGACGGCGACCACCAGCAGCGTCACGAAGAGGCCGATCGTCTGCAGGCGCTTGCCGGTGGCGCTGGTGCCGGCGCTACGCCCCCTGGACTTGCTCATGCAGCGCGCGCGTCTCGGGGTGCAGGGTGGATCCGCTCTCCGTCACGTGGCGCACGCGCGCTTCCACCACCTCGCGCAGCACCGCGTTCATCTCGTGCGGCATGCGGGCGCGCAGCGCGGCCGTCCACTCCGGCTCGTAGCGCCGCCCCGGCTCCAGGAAGTCCGCCAGGTACAGCGCGCGCCCCAGCCGCCCGAATCGCGCGGAGCCCAGCGTGTGGTAGCGGATCGCCTCCAGCAGCTCCGGATCGGCGTCGCGGGCCAGGCGCTCGGCGGCGGCGGGGCCGTGCAGCAGCTTGCCGGGCAGCTCGCGGAACTCCGGGGGCACCAGCGGCCGCAGCTCGTCGGGGTGGGCCTCGCGCAGCACGTCGTGCAGCCAGCCGGCGGCCACCCAGCGCGCCCGCTCGTGCTCGGTCAGTCCCAGCGCCCGCGCCCACTCGTCCAGCAGCGCGGCCACGCGGCCGATGTGCGCGCGCCGCTTTTCCGAGGCGCGCGCCCAGTCGGGAAGCTCGCCGCGGGCGGCGGCGCGCACCACCGGGCTCAGGGACCGCTCACTCGTCAAAGCCGCGGCGGACATATGGTTCCAGGATGGCGCGGTTGCGGATTGAGGTGTGCGACAGGTAGTTGAAGCCCTTGAGCTCCACCCCGCTGCCGATCCAGCAGCTGTCGATGCGGCAGCAGGGGCCGATGACCGTCTCTTCGCCGATCGTCGTCTTTCCCTCCAGCACGCACCAGGGGTAGACGACGGTATCGCGCCCGATCTGCACGTCCACGTCCACCATGACGGCTTCGGGGAGCAGAAAGGTGACGCCGCCTTCCATCAGCCGGAGCACCAGGCGGTCGCGGATGGTGGACGAGGCGCGGGCCAGCCCCTCGCGCGTGTGGACGGCGAACCCGTCCGCGTCGCGCATTACGGGGGCGCCGGGAAGCGCCTCGCGAAGCACCCGCAGGTCGCCGGAGGGAGCCAGGCGCGCCAGGCCGTCGGCGCCCAGCCACGCGGCCACCAGTTCGCCGTCGCTCCCCTCCAGCAGCGCGTCGCCGTCGGACGCCAGGAGCAGGGCCAGCGCGGGGCCGGCCAGCGGCGCGGCGCCGTCCAGCACCAGCGCCCGCCCCTGGACGGCAGCCAGCGCCTCCGCCAGCGAGTCGGTCAGCCGCACCTCGCCGGGAACGTCGGCAAAGAGCTCGGGGACCAGGTCGTGGCCGCCGGCGATGAGCACGCGCGCGGGCCCCAGCGAGGCGAGGGCGTGCACCGGGTGCCACGCCAGCGGCCGCCCGGCCAGCGGGTGCAGGTAGGTGGAAAGCCGCGAACCCAGGGGCTCGGACTCCGGCTCCCTCAGGGCGAGGACAATGCCGGTCCACGGAGCCATCGCGGCCGTCAGCTGCCGACGGCCCGAAGCGCGTCCCGCGAGATGCGGTTGTCCTCGTCGACGAAGATGAACCGCGGGCGGTACGCCTCCATCTCCGCCTCGTCGTACTGGGCGTAGCTGATGACGATCACCTTGTCGCCGGGGTGCACCATCCGCGCGGCCGCCCCGTTCAGGCAGATCTCGCCCCGCCCGCGCTCGCCCGGGATGACGTACGTCTCGAAGCGCGCGCCGTTGTTCACGTTGACCACGGCCACCTGCTCGTACTCCAGCAGGTCGGCGGCCTCCATCAGCTCCGGGTCGATGGTGATGGAGCCGATATAGTTCAGATCCGCGCCGGTCACCGTGGCCCGGTGGATCTTGCTCTTGCACATGGTGCGAAGCATCGCAGTCTCCCGCTGAGTTCCGAAGGCTGCTGCGTGTGAATCAGGGCAGCACGGCGTTGTCGATCAGCCGCGTCCTGCCCACCCGTGCGGCCACCAGGAGCACCGCCCCCGGCGCCGCCTGCGCCACCGGCTCCAGCGTAAGCGGATCCACCACCTCCGCGTACCCGGGCTCCACGCCCGGCACCGACATGGCGTTCCACAACGAGGCCCGGAGCGCTTCCGCGTCCCGCTCGCCCGCGGCGAACAGGGCGCGGCTCCGTTCCAGGCCGCGCGAGAGCGCACGCGCGCGCTCCCGTTCCTCCTCCGAAAGATACACGTTGCGCGAGCTCATCGCCAAGCCGTCGGGCTCGCGCACCGTCTGCGCCACCTCCACGCGCACCCCCTGGTCCAGATCCAGGGCCATGCGCCGGATGAGCGCCGCCTGCTGAAAGTCTTTCTGCCCGAATACGGCCACGTCGGGCTGAAAGATTCCGAACAGCTTGGCCACCACCGTCAGCACGCCGCGAAAGTGGCCGGGGCGGATGGCGCCCTCCATCCGCTCCGCCAGCGCGCCGGGAACCACGGAGACCTGCGGCTCGCCGTGCGGATACATCTCCTCCACCTCCGGCGCGAAGACCAGGTCCACGCCCCGCGCCCGCGCCATCTCCAGGTCCCGCTCCAGGTCGCGCGGATACCGGGCGAGGTCCTCCTTCGGCCCGAACTGCATGGGGTTGACGAAGATGGACATCGCCACCCAGTCGGCCAGCTCGCGGGCGCGGTCCACCAGCGACATGTGCCCCTCGTGCAGGTACCCCATGGTGGGCACCAGCGCGACGGTGCCGCCGTTGGCGCGCACCTCCCGTACGGCGCCGCGCACCTCGCCGATGGTGTGGACCAGGCGCGTCCCCGTCGTCGTGGCGGTCATCAGAAGGTGTGCTCCGGGCCGGGGTACTCGCCGGCCTTGACCGTCCGCACGTACTCCCTGACCCCGTCGCCCGCCACCTGACCCACGTCGGCGAACTTGCGAAGGAAGCGGGGGGCGAAGCCGGGGTTCAGCCCCAGCATGTCGTGCAGCACCAGCACCTGCCCGTCGCACCCCGCCCCCGCCCCGATGCCGATGGTCGGGATCTCCAGCGCCTCCGTCACCGCCTGCGCCACGGTGCCGGGGACCAGCTCCAGGACGAGGGCAAAGGCGCCCGCGTCCT
>DASQBH010001256.1:0-3432 GCA_035635315.1 Longimicrobium sp. | reverse complement strand
AGCGCGCCGATGGAGATGAAGTCCACCCCCGTCTCGGCGTAGGCGTGGATGGTCTCCAGCGTGATGCCGCCCGACGCCTCCGTCTCCGGCCGCGGATCGGCGGCGCGGACCAGCTCCACGGCCTCGTGCATCAACGGCCAGTTCATGTTGTCGAACATGATGCGGTCCGCCCCGGCCGCCAGCGCCTCGCGCACCTCGTCCAGCGTGGTGGTCTCCACCTCCACCTTGAGCCCGCGCTCGTTCTGCCGCCGGACCGCCTCTACCGCCGCGGTGATCCCGCCCGCCGCGGCGATGTGGTTGTCCTTGATCATCACCATGTCGTGCAGGCCGAAGCGGTGGTTGGCGCCGCCGCCCGCCACCACCGCCGCCTTTTCCAGCGCGCGCATCCCCGGCGTGGTCTTGCGCGTGTCGATCACCCGCGCACCGGTGCCCTGCACGGCCCGCACGTAGCGCCGCGTGACCGTGGCAACGCCGGAGAGGCGCTGCATGAAGTTGAGCGCCGTCCGCTCCGCCGTCAGGATCGACCGCGCCGACCCGCGGATGGTCATCGCCACGTCGCCGGGCATCACGGCGGTGCCGTCGGCCGCGTCCACGATGACCTCGAGGGAGGGATCGACGCGGCGGAAGACCTCGGCGGCCACCTCGGCGCCGGCGATCACGCCGGGCGACTTGGCGACGATGCGCGCCTCGGCCCGCCGATCGTCGGGAACGGTCCACAGGGTGGTGAAGTCGCCCGGGCCCACGTCCTCGGCCAGGGCAGCGTCGATCAGGGCAAAGGCGCTGGACGGAAGCGGCATCAGTCGTCTCCCGCGGCGGCGAGAAGGGGCTCGGCGGAGGGGGCGGAGGCCCCGGCCAGGACGCGCTGGTAGTAGCGCTCGTACTGGGGGACGATCACGTCCACGCCAAAGCGCTCGGAGGCCACCTTCTGCGCGGCCACGCTCATGTGCAGCCAGCGCTTGTTGTCGCGAAGGATGGAGATGCCCATCTCCGCCATCGACTCCACGTCGCCCACCTCGCCCAGGTGCCCCGTAACGCCGTCCTCCACCACCTCCGGCAGGCCGCCGGCGTTGGACGCCACGACCGGGACGCCGCTGGCCATCGCCTCCAGCGCCACCAGGCCGAACGACTCGTTCTGCGAGGGAAGGAGCAGCAGGTCCGCGCACGCCATCAGCTCCGCCACGGAGTCCTGCTTGCCCAGGAAGATCACCCGGTCGGTGATCCCCAGCGCCTCCGCCTCGGCCGTGGCCGTGGGCCGCTCCGGGCCGTCGCCCACGAACATCAGCTTGCTGGGCACCTGCTGGTGGATGCGGGCGAAGATGCGCACCACGTCGGCGATGCGCTTGACGGTGCGGAAGTTGGAGACGTGCATCACCAGCATCTCGTCCGGCCGCAGAAAGGTCTCCTTGCGGCAGGGGTGGCTTCCGCGGCGGTACAGCCTGGGGTCCACGAAGTTGTGGATGACCTCGATGCCGTCCGCCGGCACGCGAAAGCGGTCCACCGTCTCGCGCTTCAGGTAGTTCGACACGGCGGTGATGCCGTCGGACTTCTGGATGGAGAAGCGGGTGATGTCGAAGTAGCTGCGCTCCTGGCCGACGAGGGTGATGTCGGTGCCGTGCAGCGTGGTGACGATCTTGAGCGGGTGCCCGGGGCCCAGCATCTCCTTGGCGATCCAGGCGCTGGTGGCGTGCGGGATGGCGTAGTGCACGTGCAGCAGGTCCAGGTTGGCCCGCAGCGCCACCTCGTGCATCATCGCCGCCAGCGACAGCGAGTAGTTGTTGTGCTCGAAGAGCGGGTAGCGCGTGGTCTCCACCTCGTGGAAGAACACGCGCTCCATGAAGTGCGGGAGGCGAAACGGCTGGGCGTACGAGATGAAGTGGATCTCGTGCCCGCGCTGCGAAAGCTCGATCCCCAGCTCGGTGGCGATGGCGCCCGAGCCGCCGTAGGTGGGGTAGCAGGTGATGCCGATCTTCATCGAAGAAGTGTCAAGGGTCGAGTGCGAAGTGCCGAGTGCCGAGTGCCGAGTGCCGAGTACCTAGTGCCTAGTGCCGAGTGCCTGGTGCCGAGTGCCTGGTGCCGAATACCTGGTGCCTAGTTTCAAGTGCCGGGTGTCTCGTGGTCGGCCGTCCGAAGAAGCCTGTTCGCGGGGATCAGGTGTCCGGTGGATCGCCTGCGTGCCGTTCCTCGGGACCTGGCACTCGATCCTCGGCACTTGGTACCTGGTCCCCGGCACTGCCCCGCAGAATCGCGCCCAGCCGCGCGGCGTAGCGGTCGAAGGATGCAATCTGCTCGATGCGCGCCCGCGCCGCACCCCCCAGCCGCGCGCGCAGGGCCGCGTCGTCCACCAGGCGGCGGAGCGCGTCGGCCAGCGCGCGGGGGTCGTCGGGCGCGACCAGCAGGCCGGTGGCGCCGTGCTGCACGATCTCGGGGACGGCGGCGATGCGCGTGCCCACGGCCGGGAGACCGGCCGCGGCGGCCTCCTGGAACACCATCCCGAACGCCTCGCCGCGCGTGGGCATGGCGAACACGTCCGCGTGGCGCCACAGCTCGAACCACTCCGGCGTGTACGCCCGCACGCCGCGGTACACGTTCAGGCTGCCCGCGTCCAGCGGCGTCACCAGCGGCGAATCGCTCACCACGTCCAGCGCCGCCCGCTCCGCAAAGCCGCCCGCGCGCCACGCCTCCAGCAGCTGCGGCCCGCCCTTGCGCACCCAGTCGCCGCCGATGAACAGCACGCGCACCGGCCGGAGCGGATTGCGCGCCGCGCGCTGCGCCACCCACCCCGCGTCGAAGCCGTCCAGCGGCACGGGGTACGGCATCACGTGCACGCGCTCCGCCAGCTCCGGCTGGTCGCGCAGCAGGTCGTCCGCGGCCCAGCGCGAGGTGGCGGTGATGGCGGCCGCCGCGCGAAAGACCCGGCGGTCCATGGCGGCGTTGGGGGCGTAGTCCAGCCGAGCCAGCCCCGCCGGCACCTGGCCGCTGGCCAGCCGCTGCGTCACGTCGATGGAGACCACCGACCGCGTCCGCTTCATCCGTCCCAGGCTGGCGTACGCCGTGGCCTGCGTGTGGAAGTGGATGACGTCGAACGCCTTCCCCTCCCGCTCCAGCGCGCCGATCCGCCGCGCCGCCAGCACCCCCGCGTGCAGCTCGTGCCGAAAGCGCGGCAGCGCCAGCGACGCCGCGGCGGACGAGCCTGGCGCCGGCCCCGCGCACATCACGCGGCGGATCACGCGCTCCGCGGTCGTGAGCTCCGCGCTCAGGTCCAGGTGCGTGGCGTCGATCTCCGGATCGCGCTCCGCCACCTCGCGGAAGAGCCGTGAGACGGAGGCGTGGCCCAGGATGCCGGAGTTGACGAAGAGGACGCGCGTCATCCCCCACCCCCCGGCCCCCTCCCCCGGCAAACTGCGCCGGGAGAGGGGGAGCACTTCGACTGTG
>DASQBH010001255.1:0-2279 GCA_035635315.1 Longimicrobium sp. | reverse complement strand
GTTCACGGCGGCGGCGGTGATGCTGCCGTCGCTGGACGACGACGTGCGGCACCACCTGCCGGAACTGCCCGACTACGGGCACCGCATCACGCTGCGCCACCTGCTCACGCACACCAGCGGCCTGCGCGACCAGTGGGACCTGCTGGCGATGGCGCGGGGGCGGTTCGAGGAGAACCGCATCACGGAAGAGGACGTGCTGGAGATCGTCGGGCGCCAGAAGGCCCTGAACTTTGTCCCCGGCACGGAATACCTGTACAGCAACACCGGCTACACCCTCGCGGCGGTGGTGGTGCGGCGCGTGAGCGGCAAGTCGCTGCGCGAGTTCGCGGACGAGCGGATCTTCAAGCCGCTGGGGATGAGCGACACGCACTTTCACGACGACTACACCATGGTCGTGAAGGGGCGGGCGGCGGGGTACGCGCGCCGGCCGGCGGGCGGGTGGCGCGTCAGCCTGCCCAACTACGACACCTACGGGGCCACCAGCCTCTTCACCACCGTGGGCGACCTGCTGAAGTGGGACGCCAACTTCGCCACGCCCCTGGTGGGGGACGAGGGGATGTGGCGCGAGATGATGGCCAGCGGCGTCCTGGCGGGCGGCGACACCACCGGCTACGGGCTGGGGATCCTCGCGGAGGAGTACCGCGGGGCCCGGCTGGTGGGCCACGGCGGGGCGGACGCCGGGTACCGCACCTACCTTGGCCGCTTTCCCGAGCACGGGCTGTCGGTGGCGGTGCTCTGCAACGCGTCGCAGGCCAACCCCTCCGCCCTGGCCAGGAGCGTGGCGGACGTGCTGCTGGGCGACCGCCTGGCGCCCGCTCCCGAGCCCCCGACGGCGCGCGTGACGCTGGCGCCGGATGAGCTGTCCGCGCTGGCGGGCGTGTACGTGCACCCGGTGACGGGCGCGCCCTTCTTCATCACGCAACGCGGTGACACGCTGGTGGCAGGCCGTACCACCGGACCGGCGCTGGTGCCGATCGGGGAGCGCCGGTTTCGCGTGAGCGCGCAGCCCGTGGAGCTGGAGTTCACGCCGGACGGCGGTCTGGTGCAGACGGTGCTCGCCTGGCCGCGGCGGACGCCGGTGACGCTGCGCCGCCAGGAATCGGCCCAGCCTTCGCGCGCGGAGCTGGAGGCGTATGCCGGCACCTACCATAGCGAGGAACTCGGCGCGACGTACACCGTCGCGGCGACGGACAGCACGCTGGTGCTGCGGACGCGGTGGGGTGCGGAGCGGACGGTCCGTCCGGCGTACGGCGACACCTTTTCGGGAGACTACCTGCTCGCGTTCACCCGTGGACGCGGGGGCCGTGTCGACGGGATGCGGATGAGCAGCGGCCGCGTCCGTGGCGTCCGCTTCGAGCGGGTTCGCCGGTAGGGCGGGCGCCTGCGCTCTCCAGCGCGCTTTGTCGGCCCCGCGCAGGGGGGACACGGGTATCCCGTCTTCCTCTTTCCCGCAGGGAAAAGATTGACCTCACACGGAGGACACGGAGGATCAGATACTCCGTGCCCTCCGTGTGAACCAGGCAGTTTTCTGCTGCACGCTCTGCTGCAAGGTCCCTGCTGAATGTGAATCGATGTCGTTCATCTGCCCGGGATGTCGTGGGAGCCGCCTGCGGATTGCCTCCTCGCTGGAGCTGCCGCCTGACCGCTGGTGGGACGAGATCACCCTGCAGGTGGTCGAATGCCCGGAGTGCGGGTTCCGGGGTGCCGCCGTCTACGAGGAGTCCAGGCGGGGAGCACTGGATTCGGAGGCGTGGAACCACCGCGGCCTCAGATTGGCGGAGCCGCTGCTCCGGACCCTGATCGAGGACGTCGCGGCATGTCCAGAGCCGGGAAATCCCGCCTGCCGATGCGCGACTCACCAGAAGTGGGGCCGCATCGACGCAGCCGGGCAGTGGACCGGGCTGCCGGCGAGCGAAGGCGGTTTCCCTCTCACTCCCGCCTGACCCGGTGGATCACCAACGGCATTCGCCCCCCGCCGCCGCTTGCGCCCGCCGTGCACACGGGCCATCGTGCCGCCTCCGGCTCGCGCCTGATGCTCGTACCCTCCTCACCCGAGAGGCCATGGACGCCGCCGAGATCACCGACTACATCCGCGAAGCCTTTCCGGGCGTGGAGACCACGGAGGCGTACACCTATACCTTCTTCTTCTACGGCTCAGAGCGGATGCTTCCGTTCGCCACACTCGCCACGGCCGACAACGAGCACGATCGCGTGTCCGACCTGGACCACGACGGCGCGTACCGGCTGAACATCGGGGTGAGCCGCGAGACGTACCGCTC
>DASQBH010001254.1:0-7283 GCA_035635315.1 Longimicrobium sp. | reverse complement strand
CTTCGCCTTACTCGGTACTCGGTACTCGGTACTCGGTACCAGGTACTCTTCCCTTCAGCCAGGCCGCCACGTCCGCGACCACCTGGTGGCGGTCCTTCTCGTTCAGCGACTCGTGCTGAAAACCCACGTACCGCTTCGTTTCCACGTCCCCCGGACAGGCGCTGGCGAAGCGCGCCACGGCTTCCGGCAGCACCACCCGGTCCGCGGTGGGCGCCAGGACGAGGAGCGGGACCTGGATGCCGTCCGGCCGCTGGAACGCGCCGTCGATCGCCCGCACCATCTCCGTGTACAGCCGCGGGGTGATGGTGTTGTGCAGCAGCGTGTCAGCGCGGTACGCGGCTTCGTAGCCGGGCGCCGTGGACAGCATGGCCGTCTCGATCTCGTTGTGGAACGGCAGCCAGGGGATCAGCCGGGAGAGAAAGCCGGAAAGAGCCACCTTCCACCGCGGCGCCTGGACGGCGATCCCCACCAGCGGCGCGGAAAGTACGGCGCCGCGGTACCCCGCCTCGGGGTGCGTCTGCAGGTGGTGGATGGCGATCAGCCCGCCCAGCGAGTGCCCCAGCAGAAAGAGCGGGGCCGACGGATGCTCCTTCGCGATGGCGGCGCGAAAAGTTTCGAAGTCGCGCACGAACTCGCCAAAGTGCGCCACGTGCCCGCGCCGCCCGCCCGAGAGCCCGTGCCCCCGGTGGTCGATGGCGTGGACGGTGATGCCGTGCTCCGCCAGGTCCTCCGCCAGCGCGGCGTAGCGCCCCCCGTGCTCGCCCAGCCCGTGGGAGACCAGCAGGACGGCGCGCTCCACGGGCGCGGGCCAGGAGCGGTAGTGCAGCCGCACCCCGTCCTGCGCGCGCAGCTCGCCCGTCCGCTCCCGCGTGGCGCTCATTGCTGGAGGGTCCCGTCCACCGGCGTCACCCCGCGTGGCGCCCGGTGGAAAGCTTGCGGAAGTCGCGCAGGTAGACGTACAGCGAGTAGACCGTCAGCGCCACGGCGATGGCCAGGGTCACGGCGGTAAAGGCGGCGTGGAACCACTGCCATCCCTCCCACGTCGCCCCGCTCCACCCCCGCTCGCGCGCGGCGGACTGCAGCGCGTACCACAGGATGGCCGCGCCGATGAAGATATTCTGGAACACCGCCTTCAGCTTCCCCGCCTTGCCCGCCGCCAGGATCACGTTGCGCCGCGCCGCAAAGCCGCGGAACACGGTGATGAACGCCTCGCGCCCGAAGATGACGAGCACGATCCAGAGCGGGAACGTCCATCCCAGCCAGGGAAAGGGCGTCTCCCGCTCCGTGTAGTGGTTCAGCACGTAGAAGGGAACAAAGGTCAGCCCCAGCAGCAGCTTGTCGGCCAGCGGGTCCATCAGCTTGCCGAAGTCGCTCACCAGGTTGCGCGAGCGCGCCAGGTGCCCGTCCCACAGGTCGCTGAAGGCGGCGGCGAGGAAGACGATGAAGGCGCCGATGCGCCAGCCGGAGTGGTCCGTCAGCAGCATGGGCGCCACCCCCAGCGCCAGGACGATGCGGCCCAGCGTGATCGCGTTGGGAAGGTTGCGCCAGGCCATGGGGTCGCCGCGTGTGGTTAGCTGAGGGACTTGATGACCAGCTTGCTCACCGCCTTCAGCGTGTCGAACACGCCGATCCCGCGCACCGCCACCGCCTCGAAGTGCGGCACGGAGTTGGGGTTGAGCTCACGCTGCAGCTCGTCGAGCGACGAGATGTTGGGCAGGTCGCGCTTGTTGTACTGGATGACGAAGGGAATCTCGCGCAGGTCCAGCCCGTACTCCGCCAGGTTTTCGTACAGGTTGTGCATGGACTCGATGTTGGCGTCCAGCCGCTCCACCTGGCTGTCGCCCACGAACACCACCCCGTCCACCCCCTTGAGGATGAGCTTGCGGCTGGCGTTGTAGTACACCTGCCCAGGCACCGTGTACAGGTGAAAGCGCGTCTTGAAGCCGCGGATGGCGCCGAGATCCACCGGCAGGAAGTCGAAGAAGAGGGTGCGCTCCGTTTCCGTGGCCAGCGAGATGAGCTTGCCGCGGGTGTTGGGCGCCACCTTTTCGTACACGTACTCCAGGTTGGTGGTCTTGCCGCACAGACCCGGCCCGTAGTACACGATCTTGCAGTTGATCTCGCGCGAGGCGTAGTTGATCATCGACATGGGCGGGCCTCCTAGAGATCGCCGAAGAGGCGGTCGATCTCGTCCTCCGCCTCGTCGGCGAAGCCGGCCTCCACCCGCGGGCCCTGCGGGGCCGCCGCCGAGCGCGCAAACATCTCGCTGAACACTTCCGCCAGTTCCCGCACTACGGCCTTCACCTTGATCCGGATCATTCCCAGCGTGGTGCGGTTGTCGAACAGCACCACCAAAATCACGCGCCTGGCCACGTCGGCCAGGTACATGGACTCCTTTTCGCCCTGGTGAAAGAGCGAGCTGAACTCCGTCTCGCCGATCATGGTGGCCAGCTGGTCGTTGGCCGAAAAATCGGCCGCGGCCAGCGAGGCGAACGCCACCGAATCGAACTCCGGCTTCTCACCCGCGGTGGTCACCAGCTGCCCGGTGCGGTCCACCAGCAGGGCGCAGCGGGCGCCGGCGTCGTACAGAAAGCTCTGCAGGATGCGCTCGATGCGGTGAAAGTCGCGCTCCTCGAAGCTCCAGCTGCTCGCCCCGGCCATCAGCCCACCTCCCGCGCCGCCAGGCCTTCTTCCAGGCGCTGCAGCACCGCCGCCGCGCGCTTGCGCAGCAGGGGGCGCTGCTCCCAGGCCAGAAAGTCGCGCAGCAGCAGCACGGTGTCGACCGACGCCGGCACGCCCCCCAGGTACTCCAGCGCGGCCAGGCGGCGCAGGGGATGGGGGCTGAACAGGTCGCGGCGGCTGCGGCTGATCTGGTCGCGCACCAGCAGCACGCCCACGGCGGCCGCGGCGGCGACCGCCAGGGCAGCGACGGCTGCGGTGCGTACGATTCGCTTGCTTTCCATCACCCGGAGATGAGGGGTCGGACGGCGGATGGGGGTGAACGCCGACAAGGTAACGGGAGCGCGCCGAAAAAACAAAATGCCGCGATCGCTCGCGGCACCCGTCGTCCTTTTTCGCCGCCGCCGGTGCGCCGCCTACAGCTCCCGCCGGCCGTTGAGCGCCTCGGCGATGGTCACGCCGTCGGCGTACTCAAGGTCGCCGCCCACGGGGAGCCCGCGGGCGATGCGGGTGACCCGCACCCCCAGCGGCTGCAGCACGCCGCCCAGGTAGTTGGCGGTGGCCTCGCCCTCCACGCTCAGGTTGGTGGCCAGCACCACCTCGCGCACCTCGCCGCCGCCCACGCGGTCCACCAGGCGCCGCACGTTCAGCTCCCCCGGCCCGATGCCGTCCAGCGGCGACAGGCGCCCGCCCAGGACGTGGTAGAGGCCGCGGTACTCGCCCGTGCGCTCGATGGCCATGATGTCGGACGACTCCTCCACCACGCACACGATGCTGACGTCGCGCCGCGTGCTCTGGCAGATGGCGCAGGGGTCCTGCTCCGACAGGTTTCCGCAGCGCGAGCACGGGTGCACCTTCTCGCGCACGTGGACGATGCTGCGCGCCAGGCGCCGCGCCTCGTCCTCGGGCGACTTGATCAGGTGGAACGCCAGCCGGAGCGCCGTCTTGCGCCCGATCCCCGGCAGGCGCGCCAGCTCTCCGACGAGCTCGTCGATGGCCGACAAGGAGCGGTCTCCCGATCCTCTTAGAGGCCCGGCAGGTTGAACGGAAGCGGAAGGCCGCCGGAGAGCTTGACCATCTCCTCCTCCTCCAGCTTCTTGGCGCGGTTCTGCACCTCGTTCACGGCGGCCAGCACCAGGTCCTCGAGCATCTCGACGTCGCCGCCTTCGAGCACGGCGGGGTCGATCTTGATCGCGCGCAGCTTGCCGCGCCCGTCGGCCGTGGCCGTGACCATGCCGCCGCCGCTGCTGCAGGAGACGGTCTTCTGCCCCAGCTCGGTCTGAAGCTGCGACACGCGGGCCTGCACCTGCTGGCCCATCTGGAGAAGCTGCTGGATGTTGTTCATCTCGCTCTGCCGCGTTCTGCGGTACGGAATCAAAAAAATAAGAAAGTGCCTGCGCCGGCCGAAAACAATGCACGGCGCGGGCCCGCCTCCCCCGGAACGGCAGGGGCGAAACCCGCGCTCAGTCAACCAGTTCCAGGTCCCACGCTTGTACCGCGGCGGCGAGAACCGGTTCCCCTTCCATCATGCGCTGCAGCCGGTCGCGGCGCGCGCTCTCGTTGGTAATGCGCGTGGCGGCCGGGCCGCCGGCGGGCGCCTGCCCCGCGACGTAGTTCACCGACACCTTTCGCCCCAGCCGTTTGCCCAGCGCGTCTTCCAGCGCGCGGCGGCTGGCGGGGCTGCTGACGTCCGGGATCAGCGAGGCGGACGGCAGCTCCACCCGTGCCTGTCCGCCTTCCGCGGTCACGCGGCTCACGGAGCGCAGGATCATCCGCAGGGCGCCGGGGAGGGCGGTGCCGTCGGCCATCATCGACCTCCACGCGTCGTTCAGCGCCCGCCCGTCCAGCGGCCCGTCGCCCGCGGCCGGCGCGGATGCCTCCGCGGGTACCGTGGCTGGCGCAACCGGAGCGGGAGCCGGGGACGCGACGAACCGCTCGCGGACCGGGGCGGCGTACGGCTGCCCCTCGTCCTGCGGCAGGTACCCGTCGAACTCCGGCGGCGGGATGTCGTCCATCGGTGGCGGCCCGTCGTACGGCGCCGGACGCGCGGCCTGCCGAGCTGGCGCGTCCTCCTCGACGCGCGGCGGGGCAGCCTGCGGCGCCGGCGCCTCGACCGGCTGTGCGGCGGCGACCGGCGGCGGCGTCGGAACGGCAGCCTCGGGCGTCGGCGCAGCTTCGGGCGCGGGTGCGGCTTCGACCGCCGGCGCGGCCGCGTGAGGTGCCGGAGGTGAAGCGACCGGCGGCGCCGGGGCAGCGGCCTCGATCACCGTAGCGGCGGCGGACGGTGCCTCGACAGCGGGTGCCGGAGCCTCGACCACTGGCGCCGGCGCGACGGCCTGCGGCTGGGGTGCGGACGCGGCTGATTGGGGCGCCTGCGCGGGCGTCGCGGCCTGGGGCGTCGGTGCGGGCTCGGTCAGGCGGCCGGGCCGCGCCTCAGGAGACGCCGGCCGGCCGCCGGGGAAGTTTCCCCGTGGTGCCCCGCCGTCTCCCGATCCGCCCGATCCGCCGTTGCCGCCCATCGCGGAAAGCACGTCCTCAAGGCTGACGGTGCTCTCCAGGTAGGCAAAGCGCAGCAGGAGGAGCTCGATCAGGATGCGCTGCTCGCCACTCTTCCGGAAGCGGCCGTCCGCATCCAGCTCCGCCACCTGCGCCAGCATCCGCAGCAGGTCGCCCGGCGCAAAGCGGGAGGCCGCATCCGCCACCGTGGGCTGCAGGTGCTGCGGAATCCCCTCCGCCTCCCCCCCGCCCAGGCGGATGATGAGCATCGCCCGGAGAAAGTCGGCCAGGCCGCGGTAGAACTCGGCCAGGTCGTATCCCTCGTCCAGCATCCGGTTGACGAAGCGGAACACGTCCGCCGCGCGCCGCTCGGCGATGATGCCGAACAGGTCCAGGTACACCTCGGTGCCGACGAGCCCCAGGATCCGCCGCACGTCATCCGCGCTGGGCGCGCCCTCGGTGAACGAGAGCACCTGGTCCAGCAGCGACAGCCCGTCGCGCATCCCCCCGTCCGCCTTTTGCGCGATGGGGACCAGCACCTCGTCGCCCACGGTGATCCCCTCGTGCCCCAGCACCGTGCGCAGCCGCGCGACCAGGTCTCCCGTGGAGATGCGGTGGAAGTCGAAGCGCTGGCAGCGGGACAGGATGGGCGGCGCGGCCTGCTGGATCTTCTGCGGCTCCGTGGTGGCGAAGACGAAGATCACGCGCGGGGGCGGCTCCTCCAGGATCTTGAGGAGCGCGTTCCACGCCTCACGCGTGAGCATGTGCGCCTCGTCGATGATGTAGACCTTGAAGCGGTCTTCCTCCGACGGGGCGTACATGGCGCGCTCGCGCAGGTCGCGCGCGTCGTCCACGCCGCGGTTGCTGGCGGCGTCGATCTCCACCACGTCCAGCGAGGTGCGCCCGGCCCAGATGCGCTCGCAGCTGTCGCACACGCCGCAGGGCTCGCCGTCCTCCGTGCGGTTGGGGCAGTTGAGCGCCATGGCCAGCACGCGCGCCAGCGTGGTCTTGCCCACGCCGCGGGGCCCGCAGAACAGGTATGCGTGCGCCACGCGGTCGCGCTGCACGGCGGCGCGAAGCGTTTGCGAGACGTGCTCCTGGGTGGCCACCTCGCTGAAGTGGCGCGGCCGGTAACGGCGTGCGAGTGCGGTGCGGGACACGGACTGCCGGGGGAACGCGGATGATCGACTGCGAAGGGAGGAATATAGTCCTGCGGGCGGATGCACTCAACCGAGATGCAGAAAGATAGGTCTCACAAGGAGTTAGCAGCGTCGGCGGAGGTCCGGATCATCCGTCGACTCTGCTTCCTTTCGGTTCGGGCGGTTGCCGCCGCATCGGTACACGCGAAAGGCAATGTCATCCTGAGGGAGCGCACCACGTGCAGCCAGTCGGCGGTTGCTGCCGCATCGGCACATCGCAAAAAGGCAATGTCATCCTGAGGGAGCGCACCACGTGTAGCTGGCAGTCGCACCAGAACTTGCGCGCGACCGAAGGACCTTCTTTCGGCCTGCGAGGGACTGGCTTCGGGGCAGAGGTCCAGGCCCTCGGTTGTGCCGGCAAGGTCCTTCGGTCGGCGCCAGGGATACGTCGTATCAGCAGGTTGCGGAGCGGCGCCTCCCTCAGGATGACATCTCTTTCGCGCAAGCGTCGACAGCACCCCGGAGTCAGGGCTCGTTCTCTCCCCAGCGTCAGCCCACGGCCGCCCGAAGGGCATCGAGCAGGGCGTCGACGTCCGCGGCTTCGTTGTAGACGCCCGGCGCGACGCGGACGGCGTCGCCGCGCAGGGAGACGGTGACGCGGCGCTCGCGCAGCAGGGTTTGCAGATGCGCGGCATCCACCCGCTCCGGCAGCCGCAGGCCGAACATGTGCCAGCCGCGCCACGCCTCGTCCTCCACCACGTACCCCAGCGCCCGCGCCTCCGCGACGGCCTCCGACATCAGCGCGCGGCAGTACGCCTGCACGTTCTCCGGGCCCCACCCCAGCAGCATCTCCAGCGCGGCGATCAGCATGGGCACGTAGACCAGGCTGGCGCGCCCGCCCATGTCGAAGCGCGCGGCACCTGGCTGGTACTCATCCTCGTAATCCACCAGCCCCGCGAAGTCCTCGCT